>JAKAZC010000116.1 GCA_021826655.1 Actinomycetes bacterium
TGTCTCGTCACGATCGACCAGGCCCACCACCCGTGCCACCACTTCGGGGTCGAAACCCTCGGCCACCAGGTCGTCGGCCGACCGGTCGCCCTCCACGTAGCCGGCCATCACCGGGTCCAGCACCGAGTACGGCGGCAGCGACTCGTCGTCCCGCTGGTCGGGGCGGAGCTCAGCCGACGGCGCCTTGTCGAGCACCGCCGCCGGGATCAGCTCGAACCCGGCCCTGCCGTTCCGATGGCGGCACAGCTCGTAGACGAGGGTCTTGGCCACGTCCTTGATCACCGCGAACCCGCCGGCCGAGTCGCCGTAGAGGGTGGAGTACCCGGTGGCCATCTCGCTCTTGTTGCCGGTGGTCAGCACGATCCAGCCGCGGGCGTTGGAGAGCGCCATCAGCAGCACCCCACGGATCCGGCTCTGGAGGTTCTCGTCGGTGAGCCCGGAGGGTTCGGAGCCCAGCAGCGGTTCCAGCATGTCGGTGAACGCCCGGTGCGCGGGCTCGATCGGCACACCGGCGAGGTCGATCCCCAAATTGGCGGCCAGCGCCGTGGCGTCCGTCACCGAACCTTCGCTCGAATACCTCGACGGCATGGCGACGCCGTGTACGTGGGCGGCCCCGACCGCGTCGACGGCCACGGCGGCGACCAACGAGGAGTCGATCCCGCCCGACAGCCCGATGACGGCATCGGTGAACCCGTTCTTGGCCAGGTAGTCACGGGTGCCGAGCACGAGCGCGGCGTAGACCTCCGCCACCGGGTCGAGCACCCCGGACACCGACTGCCGGGGGATGTCGTGGTCGGCCCGGGTGACCGCCGAGACGAGCGCGGGGCCCGGGCGGTCGTCGCCTCTCGCGGGCGGTCCGGGCTCGACCTCGACATCGACCACGAGCACCTCTTCGACGAACTGGCGGGCACCGGCCACCACCGCGCCCTCGGCGTCGACCACGACGGACGCCCCGTCGAAGACGAGCTCGTCCTGGCCGCCGACCTGGTTGACGTAGACGATGGCGCAGCCGGTCTCCTCGGTACGACGGGCCAGGACCGCGAGGCGTTCCTCGCGCCGACCACGCGAATAGGGCGAGGCGTTGAGGTTGACCAGGAGGCGGGCCCCGGCGGCGGCCTGGTCGGCCATGGGCCCGTCCGGGAACCACATGTCCTCGCAGATGGTCGTGCCGACCGGCACGCCGGCCACCACGGCCACCACGGCCGGCCCGGTGCCGGCGGCGAACCAGCGCTGCTCGTCGAAGACCCCGTAGTTGGGCAGGATCCGCTTCACGTAGCGGCCGAGCACCTCGCCGTCCCGGCACAGTGCGGCGGCGTTCCACAGGCGCCCCGACGGAGCGACGTCGACGTAACCGACCACGGCGGCGCAGGCCCCGGTGCCGGCCACCACTGCGGCGAGGGCGGCGAGGTTGTCCTCGACGAAGGCGGGCCGACCCAGCAGGTCCTCGGGCGGGTAGCCGGTGAGCGTGAGCTCGGGGAACACCGCGAGGTCGGAGCCGGCGCCCTCGGCCTCGGCCAGCGCCGCGAGCGTCCGGTCCACGTTGCCGCCCAGGTCGCCCACGACCGTGTTGATCTGGCAGGCGGCCACCCGGATCCGAGGCATCGTCCCAGACTATCGGGGTGCCCGGCGGCGGCTTCCGGGCCCGTCGTTCCTGGTAGGAGGGCCACCTCGGGCTGTTCATACTCCGTTCACAATCGGGTAACGGGTCGGAAACTCCCCCCTGCAATAGTGCGGAGTCCGTTGCGGAGTCTGGCCCGTGGCCGGCGACCCCGGCGGGAGCCGGTGGTAATTTCCGCCGCAGGGCAGTCGTGACGTGGAGCAACCGAGCCATAGAGGAGTGCACGTGCCGTATCAAGCTGAGTACATCTGGATCGACGGGACCGAGCCGTCCCCGCTCCTGCGGAGCAAGACCCGGATCGTCGCCGACGGGAAGGAGCCGGGGATCTGGGGCTTCGACGGGTCGAGCACGAACCAGGCCCTGGGCCACGACTCCGACTGCGTCCTACGTCCGGTGTGGACCTGCCCCGACCCGCTCCGCGGTCCCGAGGACGTCCTGGTCATGTGTGAGGTCGAGCTGACCGACTACACGCCCCATCCCACCAACACACGGGCCGCACTCCGGGCCCTCGTCGAGCAGTTCGCCGACCAGGAGCCCATGTTCGGCATCGAGCAGGAGTACACCTTCATGAAGGACGGCCGCCCGCTCGGTTGGCCGGTGAGCGGCTACCCGGCGCCCCAGGGGCCGTACTACTGCGGCGTGGGGGGCGACAAGATGCCCGGCCGCGAGATCGTCGAGTTGCACACGGCTGCGTGCATCGACGCCGGGATCGGTATCGAGGGCACCAACGCCGAGGTCATGATGGGCCAGTGGGAGTTCCAGGTGGGTGTGCTGTCCCCGCTGGACGTCTCCGACCAGCTGTGGGTGGCCCGTTGGCTGCTCTTCCGCATCGCCGAGGACTTCGGGGTGTTCGCCACGCTCGAGCCCAAGCCGATCCTCGGTGACTGGAACGGTGCCGGAGCCCACACCAACTTCTCGACGAAGGCCATGCGCGAGGACGGCGGGTGGGATGCGATCATCGCCGGCTGCGAGGCCATCGGGAAGCGGGTCGACGAGCACATCGCCGTCTACGGCGTGGGGATCGAGAGTCGCCTGACCGGCGCCCACGAGACCGCCCACTTCACGAAGTTCAGCTACGGCACCTCGGATCGGGGCGCCTCCATCCGCATCCCGTGGAAGGTCGCCGTCGACAAGAAGGGCTGGTTGGAGGACCGTCGGCCCAACGCCAACATGGACCCCTACGAAGTCACCGCCATCATGGTCGAGACCGTCTGCGGCGACGCCGCCTCGGACTGACCGGCCGCGGGCCGATCCGGTCCGCACGGCGACAGGACGTCCACCGAGCCGGGTCCCCGTGGGGCCCGGCTCGGTGCGCTCCGGGGCGCCCCCGTCGACCGGACCACCCGCCACCTGCGACACTGGGGGGATCGAACCCGACCTCTCCCCCGATCGCACCACGTCACCGGAGGTGCACGACCCCATGAGGAGTCAAGAGGAGTACGTGCTCCGCACGGTGGAGGAGCGCGGCATCCGCTTCGTCCAACTGTGGTTCACCGACGTGCTGGGCACCCCGAAGACGTTCAGCATCACCCCGGCCGAACTCGAGAACGCCCTCGACGAGGGGATGACGTTCGACGGCTCCGCCATCGACGGCTTCAGCCGCGTCCAGGAGAGCGACGTGCTCGCCCGGCCCGACGCCAACACGTTCCAGCTGCTCCCGTGGCACGGACAGGGCCAGGGCCAGGGCGACCTGCACGGTGACGCAGGCGCCGCCCAGGTGGCGCGGGTCTTCTGCGACATCGTCGACCTCGACGGCTCACCCTTCCAGGGCGATCCGCGCCACGTGCTCAAGCGCACGCTCGAACATGCCCGCTCCCAGGGATTCACCTACTATGCCGCTCCGGAAATGGAGTTCTTCTACTTCGCCGACGGGGACCCGACCCACCCGCCGACCACGCTCGACACCGGTTCGTACTTCGAGCTCACCGTGGCCGACCGGGCCAGCGACATCCGCCAGCGCACGGTCCTCACCCTCGAGGAGATGGGGATTCCCGTCGAGCACGCCCAGCACGAGGACGCTCCCAGCCAGCACGAGATCGACCTGCGCTACACCGACGCCCTCACCATGGCCGACACGGTGATGACCGTCCGCCTCGTGGTCAAGGAGATGGCCCGCCAACAGGGCGTGTTCGCCAGCTTCATGCCGAAACCGCTGGCCGGGGTCCAGGGTTCGGGCATGCACACCCACATGTCACTGTTCCGCGGCGACGAGAACGCGTTCGTCGACCTCGACCGACCGGGCGGACTGTCCGAGGTGGCGGAGGGGTTCATCGCGGGGTTGCTCCGCCATGCCGGTGAGCTCACCGCGGTCACGAACCAGTGGGTCAACTCCTACAAGCGCCTCGTGTCCGGCTACGAGGCGCCCATCCACGTGTCGTGGGCCCGGAACAACCGCTCGGCGCTCGTGCGGGTGCCGGTGGTCAAGCCCGGCAAGTCCGAGTCCACCCGGATCGAGTACCGCTCGCCGGACAGCGCCTGCAACCCGTACCTCGCCTTCGCCGTCATCCTGGCCGCCGGACTCCGCGGCATCGAGGCCGGCTACGAGCTTCCTCCCGAGGCCGACGCCAACCTCTTCGCCCTCAGCCCCGACGAGCTCGAGGCAAAGGGGATCCAGCACCTTCCCGGGAGTCTGCACGAGGCGCTCGGACTCATGGAGACCTCGGAATTGCTGGCGACCACCCTCGGCGACCACGTCTTCGAGTGGTTCATCCGCAACAAGCGGGCGGAGTGGGCCGGATACAAGGCCCACGTGACCCAGTTCGAGCTCGACCGCTACCTGCCGCTGCTCTAGCCCGACCCGACGACTTTCCGGAACGACCCGGCTGACGACCCGAGGAGGGGGGAGCACCGCCATGGAACCACTGCTGTGCTTCCCCAGATCGCCGCCGACCGCCGTCACCGCCGTGCTCGAGCGCGCCGGCTACCCGTGGCTCGGCGTCGACCGGGTCGAGTCGGTCGACGTGGAAGAGCCCGAGGACGGTTGGTCCGGCGCGGTCATCTGCAGTGCCGACGACCCCGTGGCCGCCTTCGCCCTCTGCCGCCACCTGCGCTCGCGGGAGGTCCCGCTCGCCCCGGTGCTGGTCGTCGTGCCCGAGGACCAACTGGGGGAGCTGGAGCTGCGTGAGGACCTCTTCGACGACCTCTGTCTCGACCCGGTCAACCCCGACGAGCTGGCGGCACGCCTGACCCACCTCTTCTGGCGGACCGGCCGCGGTCTGCGCCCGGATCTGCTGGAGCACGGCCCCCTGGTGCTCAACCTCGAGACCTACCAGGCCGCCGTCTCCGGACGGGTGCTGGACCTCACCTACATGGAGTACGAACTACTCCGGTTCCTGGCGGCCCGGCCGGGGAAGGTGTTCACCCGGGAGACACTGCTGAGCCGGGTCTGGGGCTACGAGTACTACGGCGGGGCCCGCACCGTGGACGTCCACGTCCGTCGGCTGCGAGCCAAGCTGGGCGAGGAGCACGCACACCTGATCCAGACGGTGCGGTCGGTGGGATACCGCTTCGGCCAGACCACCTGGACCCCCTGAGGCCCGGACCACGGACGGAGGCCGGCCCCTACCCGGGTTCCAGGTGGGCCCAGACCTCGATCTCGACGGCGGCACCCATCGGCAGTGCGGACACCGCCACCATCGAGCGCGCCGGACGGTGACCGCCGAAGGCGGTGAGATAGGCCTCGTTGATCACCCCGAACTCGGCGGGGTCGGTGGCGAACACGGTGGTCTTCACCACGTCGGACAGCGACGCGCCCTCCGAGGCGAGCAGGCCGGCGGCATTGGCCACGGCCCGGACGAGCTGGGTACCGGGGCCGCCCTCCACCAGGCCCGGTGCTCCGTCGCCTCCCGGTGCCAGGCCGAGCTGGCCCGAGCAGATCAGCCAGGACCCGGCCCGTACGATGGGGGTCTACGGACCGACGGGCGTGCTCATGAGGACTCCTCGGGTGTGACGGGCTCGCGGGTGGTCGTCACAGCCTAGGCACGGCCGCCCGGCGGGGCCCGGACCCCCACGGCTCAGCGGCGACCGGCCCCGGCCCGGTCGGTCGGCCACGTGGTCGGGAGCCCGTCGGCCAGCCAACGTGCCGCGGCCACCGCGGCGAACACGGCATCGGTACCGTTGACCGGGACCTGATCCGGATCGTCGACCACCCGCACCGTCACCCGGGGTACCGCACGGGCCTGGAGCACCCCGAACGACCGCACGGTCAGGTCCTGGACGATCCCCTCGGGCGACACGGCGATCCCCTCGGAACGCACCCACCCCAGGGCCTGGTGAGCCGCGCCGACGGCGTACGAACGGAGGACCACCGCGTCCAGGGCGGCACCGGCCGACACCTCGACGTCGAGCCCCCCGTCCGCCGCACACCGGACGACGGCCCGGCCGCCGGACGGTCCGACGACGTCGACGGCCACGTCGTGCACCGGGGTGCCGGGCCGTCCCAGGCGGGCCGCCGTGACCAGGACCACCGCTTCCGCCCACACCGCGGCCCGGAGGTCGAGGGAGGTGGCCGGCCCGCGCACCTCCACGCGCTCCAGCCCGAGCCCGGGGGCGAGACCCGCCACCGCGACCGCCAGTGCGTCCCACTCCGCGCCGTCGACGGCGTCGCCGGACAGTCCGACCCGCAGGACCCCGGAACCGTCAGCCCGCACCCCACCGGCCACCGGCGGACGCTTCGGCCCCCGGCGCACCACGTCCTCCCGTGACCACAGCACGCGCACCGCCCGGCCGTGCCAGGCGGCCAGCCGTCGGGCGTCCTCGGCCACCGGTGAGTGGAGCTTTCCGCCGAAGGACCCGCCGTTGCCGTAGGGGGATGCCGGCGTGCCGCCGGGCTCGCACCACGAGGCGTCGGGCTCCACGTAGGCCGGTTCGACCCACGTGGTGGCGAGGGTCACCGTCCACGCCCCGTCAGGTACGTCCACCGGATGGCCGAGCTGGACAGTCGTACTCCGGCCCTGGACCTTCCCGGCCGCGGCCCGTGCCTCGCTCAGCGAGCCAGCTACCGCATACCCGGCTCCGTCGACGACGGCCACCAGCGCACCGGCCGGACAGGTGTCGTCAGCGAATCCGGCATCGCCCAGGACCACCGCAGGACCGACCCGCTGGGCCACCCCGCCCTCGAGCAGGGCCCGGGCGGACGCCGCCTGGAGGTCGCGGGCCGCGCCCACCCGGGCGTCGGGGCGGGCCTCGACGTGCCCGGCGCGGTCCGGGACCGCTCCGGTCGCCGGGAACCCACCGTCGCCGTCGAGGAGCAGCTCGGCGGCCTCGGCGATGGTCTGCCATCCGGTACAGCGGCACAGGTGGGCCAGCAACGCCCGGTGGACGTCGTCCCGACCGACCGGAGCTGGGCCCTCCAGGGCCGCCAGGCGCATCACGATGCCGGGGGTGCAGAACCCGCACTGGCTGCCACCCGTGGCGACCAGGGCGTCGGCCCAGGCCCGCCTGGTCCGCCCCGGCAGCCCGTCGAGGGTGGTCACGACGCGGCCCTCCAGCCGACGCACCGGGGTGACGCACGCCACACGCGGGTCGCCGTCCACCCACACCGTGCAGCACCCGCACTGACCCTGCGGGCTGCAGCCGTCCTTGGGGGAGCGCAGTCCCAGCCGGTCGCGCAGGACCTCGAGCAGGGTCGCGTCGTCGTCCGGGACCTCGACGTCGGCGCCGTCGACGCGGAGCCGGATCAGGGGATCAGCTGAAGGAGGAGCCGCAGCCGCAGGTGCGGGATGCGTTCGGGTTCGTCACGTGGAACCCGGCACCCTGCAGGCCGTCGCTGTAGTCGAGGGTCGAGCCCTTGAGCAGGTCGGCGCTGGTCTGGTCCACCACGACGCGCACGGTGCCGAACTCGCGCACCACGTCGTCCTCGGCCACGTCGGCATCGAAGAACATCTCGTAGCTGAACCCCGAACATCCACCGGGACGGACGGCCACCCGAAGGGCCAGTCCCTCGGTGTCCTCCTCGGCGAGCAGGTCGGCGACCTTGGCCGCAGCGACGTCGGTGAGGGTCACGGGGCTGGGCTTCTTCCCGATGGTGACGTTCTGCATGGTCGAGCTCATGGCTGCTCCTTGTGGTCGCGGGACGGGTCCGCCGTCCTGTCGAGATCCTGGTGCCAGGGGCCCCGACCAGTGACGGACCGGCGACCCCTGCGACGATCGTACCCGGCACGGGCACCCTGCGGTACACCGGACCGGAGGCACCTCCGACGCCCCCCACTACAATTGGCGCGGTGACCAGGACCGACACCTCCGACCCCGATGGTGCCACCCCGACCGGGGACACCGTGCGGGAGGCCCTCCGCAACGTCATCGACCCCGAGCTGGGTGCCGACATCGTCGACCTCGGCATGGTGACCTCGGTGCGGGTGGACGGCGGGCACGTCCACGTCGAGGTGGCGCTCACCGTCGCCGGGTGTCCCCTGCGGTCCCAGATCCAACGGGACGTCGACTCCCGAGTGGGCGCGCTCCCCGGCGTCGAGCGCGTCTCGGTGACCACTGGGGTCATGGACGTCGAACAGAAGCAGGCGGTGATGGCCCGGGCGCGACTGAGGGCCCG
>JAKAZC010000117.1 GCA_021826655.1 Actinomycetes bacterium
CAGGACCTCGATCCGGTACCGCACGGCGAGCATCCAGGCGAAGAGCAGGGCCATGGCGACGAACCCGAGGAGGAAGGTCCAGGCCATCGAGCCGTGTATGTGGGCGTCGAGCTCGGGGTTGAGCACCGTGCCGGTCTGGTGCAGGGTCTGCCACCAGTACACCGAGAAGTGCACGATCGGCACGTCCACCGCGGCGATCAACGCCGCGACCGCACAGCGCTTCGCCCTGACGTCGGGATCGGCCGGCACCCTCCGCAGGGCCATGTAGCCGAGCAGCAGGACGAGGAGGAGGGCCGTGCTGGTCAGCCGGGCGTCCCAGGTCCACCACACCCCCCAGGTCGGACGCCCCCAGATCGAACCGGTCACCAGCGTCAGGGCGCAGAAGAGCGCGGCGATCTCGACCGCGGCGGCGGCAAGCCGGTCCCAGAACAGCGAGCGGGTCCGGCGCCAGAGGTACAGCAGGCTGGCCACCGCGGCCGTCCCCCCGGCCAGGTACAGCGCCACGAAGGCGATGGCCGGATGGATGTACAGCAGGCGGACGAGGTTGCCCTGTGTCTGGTCCGGGGGGGTGACCCACAGGCCGAGCCACACCGTGGCGGCGATGGCCACCGCCGCGCCGGCGCCCAGGGCGCGGACGGTACCGGTCTTCATGCGGCCTCCTGCAGCGGTCCGTACAGCACGATCCCCACCACGAGGTAGACGGCGGCGAAGGGCCCGAGGATCCGCAGCCACCCGACGCCCTCCGCGACGGTGCCGCTGAGGGCGCCCGACCACGCCCTGGCACCGGCCAGCAGCACCGGGGCCAGGATCGGGAGCACCAGCATCGGCAGCAGCGTCTCGCGCACGCGGAGCCGGGACGAGAGGGCCCCGTACATGACCCCGGCCGTCGCCAGTCCGATCGTCGCCAGGGCCGACGCGGCCACGGCCAGCCAGGGTGCCCGGAAGTGGACGCCGAACAGCATCGTCACCCCCGCCCAGAGCACGACCTGCAGCACCACGAGCTGGAGCGCCACCGCGGCCGCCTTGCCGAGGAAGACCCCGGCGGGGTCGATCCCCGACAGGCGGAGCCCGTCCCTGGTGCCCTCGCCCGCCTCGATCGCGTAGCTCCGCTGCACGGCGAGCACGGTCGAGAAGAGCACTGCCAGCCAGAACAGGCCCGGCGACGCCCGGCGGAGCGCCGCCGGCCCCGGCCCCAGCGCGAAGGCGAACAGCACGAGGGTGAGGAGCGCAAACGGCAGGACCTGCCACAGCGCCACCCGCGATCGCAGCTCGATCCGCAGGTCCTTGCCTGCGACCAGCAACGCGTCACGCCACATGGGTGTCCCCGGCCCTCACGGCGGCGAGCGCCGGCCGCCGCCCACCCGGTCGCTCCGCCGACACGAGGCCCCCCGTCATGGTCACCACCCGGTCCCCCATCGGTTCGGCCAGGTCGGGCTCGTGCGACGACAGCAGGACCGCCGCGCCCGAGCGGGCGGCCTGGTCGACCACCTCCTGCAGCAGCCGCCGCGCCGCCGCGTCGAGCCCCGAGTGGGGCTCGTCGAGCAACCAGAGATCGGGCGCCCGCGCGACCAACGACGCGAGCGCCACCCGCCGTCGTTGCCCCGCCGACAGCCGGCCCACCTCGGTCCGCCGGAGCCGGCCGACGATGCCGAGCCGTTCGAGCGCCGGGTCGACGAGGTGGAGGGGCAGGCGGGCGGCCCTGACGGCGAACCGGACGTTCTCGACCGGGGTGAGCTCGTCGTACAGCGGCGCATCGTGGCCCAGCAGCCCCACCCGGCGGCGGACCTCGGTGCGGTCGGCTCGCAGGTCGTGCCCGAGGACCTCGGCCTGGCCCGACGTGACTGCCAGCAGGCCGGCGCACGTCCGGAGCAGGCTCGTCTTGCCCGAGCCGTTGGGACCGAGGACGACGACGATCTCCCCGGGGGCGACCGTCAGATCGACGCCGGAGAGGGCGGGGAACCGTCCGGCGAGCGCGACGGCTGAGCGGAGTTGGACTGCCGGAGCCATGACCGTTTGCGCCATGCTAGGGGGGCGGGGCCCGGCGAACCAGACGGGCCGGCGCTCCTGCGCACTACGGGCCGGCCATCCCGCCCGCTCGGGGCCGGCCGGGAGCTCAGCTGCTCGTGAACCGGTGCAGCCCGAGGTGGTCGAGCAGCTGGGTGAATTGCGAGGATATCCAGCCGAGCTGCCCGGCGACGAGCAGAGCCCCGAAGGCGACGAGGACCGCACCGCCGAGGAGATGGACCACCCACAGCCCGCGTCTCGCCCGCCCGTACAGCGCGGTCAGGCGGCCGAAGGCCAGGCCCGTCGCCAGGAAGGGCACCCCGAGGCCGAGCGAGTAGGCGAAGAGCAGGACCACGCCCCCTGCCAGGGTCGAGCGGGTCGTGGCCAGGCCGAGCACGGCCCCGAGGACCGGCCCGATGCACGGTGTCCACGCGAAGGCGAAGGCCATCCCCATCACCGGCGCGGCCCAGACCCCCAACGACGAGGCCCGGACGTGGAACCGTCGCTCCCCCAGCACCCGGGAGGCCCCGCGGAAGGGGCCCGATCCCAACCGGGCCCAGAAACCACCGGGCAGCGCGCCGGCGAGCAGCACCGCCCCGAGCAGCACGATGACCGCGCCGGCCACGTTGGTCAGCTCCGCCTTGTGGCTCCCCAGCAGGTGGCCGAGCCCCGACGCGGCGGCACCGAGCGCCACGAACACGATCGTGAACCCGGCCACGAAGAGCCCGATGCCGCGCAGGAGCGGTCCGAGCTGCCTGCGGTCGGCGCCGGCGCGACCCCCTTCGAGCTCGGCGGCCGACAGACCCGAGACCATCGACACGTAGCCGGGGACGAGTGGCAGCACGCACGGCGAGAGGAACGAGAGGATCCCCGCACCGAAGGCCACCAGCACGCCCACGGGGTTCGCCGCGATGGTGGCCGGGATCACGGTTCCTCCACCCGGGTCTCCCCGGCACGGCGGCTCGATCCCGCGGCCATCTCAGCCCATCTGGCCGCGGACCTGCGCGAGGTCGGCCTCGACCATCATGGCGACGAGCCCGGGGAAGTCCACCTCGCGCCGCCAACCGAGCTGGCGCTCGGCGAGGGAGGGATCGCCCACCAGCAGGTCCACCTCGGCCGGGCGGAGGAAGCGCTCGTCGATGACGACGTGCTGCTCCCAGTCGAGCCCGGCCGCCGCGAACGCCAGCTGGCACAGCTCGCGGACCGAATGCGTCTCGCCCGTCGCCACCACGTAGTCGCCGGGCGTGTCCTGCTGCAGCATCGCCCACATCGCCCGGACGTAGTCCGCCGCGTAACCCCAGTCACGCTGGGCGTCGAGGTTGCCGAGCGCGAGCTTGTCCTGCAGCCCGCAGGCGATCCGGGCCGCCCCGTGGGTCACCTTCCGGGTGACGAACTCGAGCCCCCGCCGGGGCGACTCGTGGTTGAACAGGATGCCCGAGGAGGCGTGCAGGTCGTAGCTCTCGCGGTAGTTGATGGTGATCCAGTGGCCGTACACCTTCGCGACCCCGTAGGGGCTCCTCGGGTAGAGCGGCGTGGTCTCGCTCTGGGGCACCTCCTGCACCTTGCCGAACATCTCCGAGGAGCTGGCCTGGTAGAAGCGGACCTCGGGATCGACGATCCGGATGGCGTCGAGGAGGCGGGTGACGCCGAGCGCCGTCGTCTCGCCGGTGAGCACCGGCTGGCTCCAGCTGGTCTGCACGAACGACTGGGCGGCCAGGTTGTAGACCTCGCTCGGCCGGTGGTCCCGCAGCACCGCGATCAGCGAGACCTCGTCGAGCAGGTCGCCGGCGACCAGCTTGATGCGGTCCTGAATGTGGGCGATCCGTTCGAAGTTGACCGTGCTCGAGCGCCGCACGACGCCGACCACCTCGTAGCCCTGGTCGAGCAGGAACTCCGCCAGGTATGAGCCGTCCTGCCCGGTCACCCCGGTGATCAGTGCTCGCTTCGTCATGGATGGAGCTCCCAGCTCTGTCGTGTGGTGACCGGCGCGGCGACCGGTGGACTCCGGGGCCACCCGGCGGCCGGCGGGCGGACCGGTGCAGCGGCGCGCCTGCAACGGTACCGCACCGATCGGCCACGACCTGCCCTACAGTGCGGCTCGATGCCGACCGCCGCGCTCGTCTCGTTCCGCCTCGGCGGGACCGACGGGGTCTCGGTGGAGGCTGCCAAGTGGCAGTGGGCCCTGGGCCGGCTGGGCTTCGACGTGCGCACCGTCGCCGGAGAGGGGCCCGTCGACCATCTCCTCCCCGGGCTCTCGATCGGCGCGACCCGGCCGCCCGCGGCCACCGATGTCGCCGCGGCGCTGGCGGGTGCGGACCTGGTCGTGGTGGAGAACCTCTGCTCGCTCCCCCTCAATCCGGCCGCGTCGGCAGTCGTCGCCGAGGCCTGCAGGGGCCGGCCCACCGTGCTGCACCACCATGACCTGCCCTGGCAGCGGCCCCACCTCGCCCACCACCCGCCACCGCCCGACGACCCGGCCTGGTGCCACGTCACGATCAACGACATCAGCCGCGCGGAGCTGGGTCGGAGGGGGATCGACGCGGTCACCGTCCACAACGCCTTCGACCTGGACCCCGCCCCCGGTCGGCGCGAGGCGACCCGGCGAGCCCTCGGCATCGACGACGACGTCCGGCTCGTGCTGCAGCCGACCAGGGCGCTGCCCCGCAAGAACGTCGCCGGCGGCGTGGCGCTCGCCGAGGCCGTCGGCGGGACCTACTGGCTGCTCGGTCCCCCCGAGGACGGCTTCGGACCCGAGCTCGACCGCATCCTGGCCGGTGCCGCGTGCCCCGTCGTGCGCGGCCCGGCGGGTCCGCCGGGCGGCAGCCAGGTGGCCGACGCCTATGCCGCGTGCGACGTGGTCACCCTTCCGTCCACGTGGGAGGGCTTCGGCAATCCGGCGATCGAGTCGGCGGTGCAGCGGAAGCCGCTCGCCATCGGTCCCTACCCGGTCGCCGCCGAGCTCGCTGCCTTCGGGTTCCGCTGGTTCGCGCTCGCCGACCACGAGGCGCTGGGACGCTGGCTGGCCTCTCCCGAACCGTCGCTCCTCCGTCACAACCGGGACGTGGCGGAGCGCTTCTTCTCCCTGGCCGACCTGCCGGGTCGGCTCGATCTGGTCCTGAACGGGCTCCCCCTGGCGCGGCACTCGCCCCGACCGCCGGCCGGCCGGGCAGCCGGGCAGGCCGCACCCCGGTCGGACGGGCCCGAGCGGCGCTCCCACGGCGGCCGCACCCCGGGCACCCGGTAGCCTCCTGGCCGATGACCGGCGCGGAGGGTGCCACCGGCACGACGGCCCCCGGGGTGGAGGGCCCGGCCCGGCGGCTCAGCGCGGAGCAGCGACGCGTGCAGCTCCTCTCCGTGGCGCTGCACCTCTTCGCCGGACGCGGCTACACCGCCACCACGATGGACGACATCGCCGAGGCCGCCGGCGTGACCAAGCCCCTGCTGTACCAGCACTTCTCGTCCAAGCGCGCCCTCTACCTGGAGCTCGCGCACTCCATCGCGCACGACCTGCTGGCCGCCATCGCCGGGGCGACGGCGAGGGCCGACGGGCCCCGCCAACAGGTGGAGCTGGGGTTCACCGCGTTCTTCGACCTCGTCCTCACCCGCGAGCCGGCGTTCCACCTTCTCTTCGGGCGTGACGACGCCGGCGACGACGAGCTCGGCGACGCCCTGCGCATGGTGGAGGACGCCATCGCCGAGGCCATCGACCCGCTCATCGACGCCGGGCTCGACGCCGATCACCGCCGCCTGCTCGCTTACGCGGTCGTGGGCATGGCCGAGGGGGCCATGCGCCACCGGGTCGCCCGGTCGGGGAACGGGCTCGGCCCGGGCCCCGAGGTCGACCCGGCCGACGAGGCGCGGCGCCTCGCCCGGCGGATCGCCGACCTGGCGTGGGCCGGGCTGCGCTCGGTCCACGCGGACCGA
This sequence comes from Actinomycetes bacterium, assembly GCA_021826655.1. The sequence goes on from JAKAZC010000117.1 coordinate 5,929, forward strand.
CCGGGCCGGCGCGCGGTCCCGGACGCGGACCCGGCGGGCGAGGCCCGGGTAACGGAGCCGGCCGCCGGGCGGGTCGACGGGACCGTCAGATCCGCTCGATGAGGGCCTTGCAGAGCCCCCAGAGCTCCGAGGCGCACGCGACGTAGGTCGCCTCGTCGCCCCCGGCCGGGTCGAGGACGTCCTCCCCCGGGTCGACCGGGACCTCCCCGAGCCCGAGGTCGGCCACCCGCTCGGCCAGGGGGGGCGGCGGGGGCGGCAGGTCGAGCACGAGCCTCCGGATGGTGGCCGTCCGGGCGACGGCCTGGGGGTGGCGGCGCCGGACGTAGCGGACGTGGTCGGCCTCCATGGCGACCACGAGGTCCGAGTGCTCGACGTCGACGTCACCCATCTGGCGGCTCCGGTGGCGCGACACGGCGAGGTCGCCCAGCTCCGGTATCGAGGCCAGGGCGCCGCGCGTCCTCAGGCTCATCGGCTGGCCGTCGACGGTGTGGGTCCCGGCGGTGGCGACCCGGAGGTCGCTGCCCCGCTGCTCCGCCAGGTGCTCCAGCATGAACCCGGCCATCACCGACCGGGCGGCGTTCCCCGTGCAGATCACCAGCAGGCGGTCTGGCCGGCGGGCGATCCCCCGGGCGGTCGCGGCGGATCCCGGTGCGGTCCCGGTCCCGGGGTCGGCCCTCCGGACCATCGGAGAACCGTATCCGACGGACGGCGGCACGACGCCCCGTCCTACGGCGACGTGCCTCGCCCTCACCGGCGGACCTCGATCGAGCATTCCGATGAGAGACTGCCCCTGCGTCCGGGCGGGCGTCGGCGAGCTCGTCGTGCGCTCCGGCACCGTGCAGGGCTTCGACGACCTCGTCGCCGCCCACGGCTCGTCCTGGCCCTCGGGCCACACCGCCACCGCAACGCTCGTCTTCGCCGTCCTGGCGGCGGTGGTCTGGGCGCTTACCCCGCGGGCCGGTCCGAGGACCTTCGCCGCCCTTGCCTCGATCGTCGCGGTCGTGCTCGTGGCCTTCTCGCGCGTCGAGCCGGGCGTCCACTGGACGACCGACGTCCTCGCGAGCGTGGTGTTCGTGACGGCGTGGCTGTCGGTCGGTCGAGCCGCGTCGGGTGACCTCGTCCGCCTCGGGACCGGTCGCGCCGTCGGGTCCCGCGGCCGACACGCTGCGATCCCCGGTGACTCAGCGAATGTGGATGCCGGAGATGGCCCGTGAGATCACGAGCCGCTGAATCTCCGAGGTGCCCTCGAAGATCGTGTAGATCTTGGAGTCGCGGTGCCACCGTTCGACCGGGTTCTCGCGGACGTACCCGTAGCCGCCGAGGATCTGGATCGCCTCCTCGGTCACGTGCACGGCGGTCTCGCCGGCGAACACCTTGGACATCGACCCCTCGCCCGACCCGAAGGGCTTCCCCGTTCCAGCCATCCACGCCGCCCGCCACACCAGCAGGCGGGCGGCGTCGATCGCGGTCTTCATGTCGGCCAGCTTGAACGCGATGGCCTGGTTCTCGATGATCGCCCGGCCGAACTGGCGCCGCTCCTTCGCGTAGTCGAGCGCGAACTCGTAGGCGGCGCGGGCGATGCCGACGGCCTGGGCCCCGACCAGCGGCCTCGACGCCTCGAACGTCGCCATCGCCGCCTGGGTGGACGTCGCCCTCCCCTCACGCGCCCGCGCCAGCCTCTCGTCGAGCCGCTCCTTCCCGCCGAGCAGGCACCGGCCGGGGACCCGGCAGTCGTCGAGGACCACCTCGGCGGTGTGCGACGCGCGGATGCCCATCTTCTTGAACTTCTGGCCCTGGCCGATCCCCCGCGTCCCCTCGGGCACGACGAAGCTGGCGTGGCCCCTGCTCCCGAGCGACGGGTCGACCGACGCGACCAGGACGTGCACGTCGGCGATCCCGCCGTTGGTGATCCAGGTCTTGGTCCCGTTGAGGACCCACTCGTCGGTGGCCTCGTCGTACACCGCACGGGTCGACAGCGACGAGACGTCCGAGCCCGCGTCCGCCTCGGACACGCCGAACGCGGCGATCTTCACGTCGTCGGCCGTCCCGAAGCACCGGGGGATCCATTCCACCTGCTGCTCGGGGGTCCCGTTGGCCATGATCCCGGCGGCCGCCAGGGTGGACCCGAAGATGGCCAGCCCGATCCCGGCGTCGCCCCACGCCACCTCCTCCATGACGAGCGCCATCAGGAGGCCGGTCTGGTCCGCGAAGCAGTTGGCCACGAAGTCGA
>JAKAZC010000118.1 GCA_021826655.1 Actinomycetes bacterium
GCAGACCAGGTGCACGTCCCCGGGTCCGAACGACCACAGTGCGGCCTCGTCGGCCAGGGCTGCGGCGGCCGTGTCCGCTTCCCACAGCCCGGACCACACGCCCTTCGACCGGCCGGTCGTGCCCGACGTGTAGTGCATCGGCCGGGCCAGCGGGCTCGGAGCGAGGATCACCGCCGGGCCCCGGTCCAGGCGGGCCAGTGCGTCGGCGTCGGTGACCAGCACGGCGGGCTCGGCGTCGGCCACCAGGACGTCGCGCTCGGAGTCGAGCAGGGTGGAGTTCAACAGCACGGGCACGATGCCCACCCGGAGCGCCCCGAGCACGGCGCACAGGAGCGCCGCCGACGACGGCAGACAGAACGCCACCCGGTCGCCGCTCGTCACGCCGGAAGCCAGCAGCGCTCCGGCCGCCCGGCGCTGTGCCTCCTCGGCATCGGCGGCCGTGAGCAACTCGACGCGGGTGGTCCCGGTCACGCCGGGCGTCCGGGCGGCTCCGCGGCCGGGCGTCCGGGCGGCTCCGCAGCCGGTCGGCCGGTCGGGTCGACGGGGACCGGGCGGTCATCCACCTCCACCGGGTCACCCAGGTTGGTGAAGACGGTGGGGCGCACCACGGCGGCCAGGAGGGCCGCACCCAGGAGGGCCAGGGCGCCGGCCACCGTCACGACCCGGATGCCGTGGGCGTTCGCCAGCCAACCCTGTGCGACGGCCCCGACCGGATAGACGAGGCCGAGTGCCATCATGTAGATGCTGAGGATCCGACCCCGCGACGCCACCGGGGCGCGCAGCTGCACGACCGTGTTCAGTCCCGACAGCACCAGGATGTAGCCGGCGCCGACTGCCGCGAACGCGGGCACGGCCACGGCCAGCGTGGGCGCGAGGGCGTAGGCGCACAGCAGGACGGGCACCGTGAAGATCGCCGTCCGCAGCACGGCCAGGCGACCGAACCGCTCGGCCAGGCCGGCGAGCGACAGGGCGCCGACGACGGCGCCGATCCCCTGGGCGGTGATGAGCACGGCGGTGGTGGCGCTGAGGTTCCACCCCGGGGGCGTCAGCACGTGTGCCATCGCAGGCACCAGTGCGATGAACGGGGACGCCAGCAGGGCCACCACGGCGATGCAGGCGATGGCCGAACGGCAGCCCGGTTCCGCCATGGCCGCCCGGGCCCCCTCGATGATCCGACCCGCCATCGACAGGTTCCCGGTCTGGCGCACCGGCTCGGGCAGACGGACCAGGAGGAGGGCGATCACCACGGCACCGAACGACGCTGCGTTGACCCCGAACACCACCGCGTAGTTCCTGGAGAGGAGGACCAGTCCCGCCACGGCGGGACCGATGACCCGCCCGAGGTTGAACTGCGCCGAGGACAGGGAGACCGCGCCCAACAGGTCCGCCTTCGGCACCAGGTCCGGCACCATGGCCTGGTACGCGGGGAACCCGACGGCACCCGACGCTCCGCCCAGGAACGACAGGAGGACCAGCACCCACGGCGGGTCGTGGTGGAGGCCGACGAGCAGCGTGAGGACGAGGGCGAACGTGGTCTCCGCCAGGGTGGTGAGGATCAGCCACCGTCGCCGGTCCAATCGATCGGCCAGCGCCCCTCCGACCGGGGCGAGCAGTCCGATGGGCACGAATCCGGCGGCGGCGACCAGACCGGCCCACCCGGCACCGGCGCGGCCGGTGTGCGCGTAGACGAGTACGGAGAGGCCGATCGTCTGCATCCACGACCCCAAGTTGGAGACCAGGGCCGCCGACCAGATCAGCGCGAAGTTCCTCGAGCGGAGCGGGCGGAGCGATGCCAGGGCCACCGTGCAAGGCTACCGGGGCCGGTCCGGTGACCCGGTGGGGCCTCCCGCGCCGGGAACGCCGGGAACCCGGTCTACCGGTCCGGCTTCAGGTTGCGCCGGGGGCGCAGGGCGAACCACCAGATGCTGGCCATCGTGGCCAGCACCCCGAATGCGGCGGCCGGCTTGGCGATCTTGCGTGCGCGGTCGGACATGTCCCGACGTTACCCGGAGCGCCCGGCTCTCATCTCGTTCTTCCGATCTTCTTCCACTCCTCCTACCCGCTCCTTCCGATCCGCTTAGGCGTGCCCCGCACCATGGGGACATGCACCGGACCGCCTTCCGCACCAGCTCCGCCGAGCGTGACCGTCGGCGTGCCCGCGGCCCGGCCCTGACCGTGATCGGCGGCACCGACCACCGGGTCGGTGCACCATCGAGTTCCGCCCGTCGCGCCCATCCGGCGTTCGAGGGCTGGACACCAGACAGCGTCCCGGGTGTCCGAGCCCGGCTCGCCGTCCACGTCTCCGGACCGGAGTCATCGTCCGTCCACCGACCGTCGAGGGGCAGTGCTTCACCCGACGTCGGCGGTTCGGCGCACTCCGGTCCGGGCCCGCACGCCCCCCAGGCCGACCTCGTCCGCCGGATCGCCGCCCACCTCGCCGCGTTCGACGGGCGACACCCGCCGTCCGACCTGCCACCGGCCACCACCCGACGGGTCCGCTAGCCGGCGTCCGGGTGCGCCTCCGGGTCGTGGACCGGGTCCGGGACCCGGAACCGCACCGATCCGCGCCCCTCCTCGGGCTCCCATCTCGTGGCCGGATCGAGGCAACGCTCGACGATGCAGGCGGCCACCCGCTCGGCCGTGACGAAGCCGTCGTCGGCCCGGAGCCGGTGGAACCGGCCGACGTCGGGGAACGCCGCTGCCGGCGTGGCCCGGATGAGCGTCTGCATGTCGGTGTCGACCACCCCCGGTGCCACCGCGTACGCAAGCAGTCCGCTCCCCCGCTCCTCGAGTCCGACCACCTCGGTCAGCATCTCCACCGCCGCCTTCGACGCGCAGTAGACGGCCCAGCCGCGGTAGGGCGACGTCGCCGCACCGGACGAGAGGTTCACCAGCGATCCTGCGCCGGGTCGATCCCGGACATGACGGGCGAACGCCGCCGACCCATGGGCGACCCCCAGCACGTTGATCCCGAGGTGGAGCGCCAGCGCGGCCGGTTCGGCGTCGGCCAGGGGTCCGATGGGGTCGAGCACCCCGGCGTTGTTCACCCACAGGTCGATACGCCCGAAGCGGTCGACCACGTCCCGTGCGAACCCGTCCACGGCCGTGGCGTCGGCCACATCCACCGCCGCCACCAGGGCCGACGCGCCTGGCGGGGCCACGGGCACGGTGCGGGCGCAGAGGCCCAGGCGCATACCGAGTCCGGCCGCGTGCGACGCCAGCCCCGCACCGATCCCGCGACTCGCACCGGTGACGACGACCACGGGTGGGCCCGGTCCGACCCCCTCGGCCCGTCCGGTCGTCGCGGCGTTCACCCGTCCGTCGACACGAAGACGTTCTTGACCTCGCTGTACGAGTCCAGGGCCTCGAGCCCGAGCTCGCGTCCGAACCCCGACTGCTTCATGCCGCCGAAGCTGGTCTGCACCCGGACCGAGCTGTTCGAGTTGACCGAGAGGTTACCGGCCCGCACGGCACGGGCCATGCGCATGGACCGGGCGCTGTCGCGTGTCCAGATCGAGCCCGACAGTCCGTAAGGGGAGTCGTTGGCCAGTCGGATGGCCTCCTCCTCGTCGTCGAACGGGATGACGGCGACCACGGGGCCGAAGATCTCCTCGCGGGCCAGACGCCAGGTCGGGTCGGCCGGCGCCACCACGGTCGGAGGGAACCAGAACCCTGGGCCGTCGGGGACGGTACCGGTCGTGTGGGTGGCAACCGGTACCCCGGGAGCTCCCATGCCCTCCTCGAGGAACGAGGCCACCACGCGACGGTGGGCGGCGGTCACCATGGGTCCCATCTTGCAGGTCGGGTCCGTCGGGTCGCCCACCGACCAGGCCAGGACCGCGTCGGCCAGCAGGTCGAGGAATTCGTCCAGGACCGACCGCTGGACCAGGATACGGCTGCGGGCGCAACAGTCCTGGCCGCCGTTGGCGAAGACACCGCCGGGGGCCGAGGCCGCCGCCCGGGCCACGTCGGCGTCGGCGAAGACCACCGAGGCGGACTTGCCACCGAGTTCCAGCGTCACCCGTTTGATGGTGCCCGACGCCCGCGCCATCACCTCCCTCCCGACCTCGGTGGACCCGGTGAAGGCGATCTTGGCGACGTCGGGGTGCTCGGCCAGGCGGGTGCCGACCACCGATCCCTTGCCGGTGACCACCTGGAGCACCCCTTCGGGCAGCCCGGCCTCGAGCCCGAGCTCGGCCAGGCGGACGGCGGTGAGCGGCGTGATCTCGGCCGGCTTCACCACGATGGTGTTCCCGGTGGCGAGTGCCGGCCCCACCTTCCACGAGGCGATGGCGACGGGGAAGTTCCAGGGGATGATCGCCCCCACCACGCCGAGGGGTTCGTGGAACGTCAGGTCCACCCCGCCCGCCACGGGCACCGTCGCGCCCCGGTGCTTGTCCACCGCTCCCGCGTAGAAGTACAGGACCTCGGCCACCATGCCGACCTCGTCCCGGCTCTCGCCGACGGGCTTGCCGACGTTGGCCGTCTCGAGCTGGGCCAGCTCCTCGGCGTGCGCCTCGACCTGGCCGGCGAACCGGCGCAGCAGGCGCGCCCGGTCGGCCGGAGCGACGGCCCGCCACGCCGGACCTGCCTCGTGGGCCCGGGCCACCGCCTCGTCCGTCTCCTCGACCCCGTGGATCGGGACTTCGGCGATCACCTGCTCGGTGGCGGGATTGACGACGGTGCTTGTCGTGCTCATGGCTGCTCCTTCATTGGTGGGGCGAACGCCGCACCACCGGGTGTGCCCGCCGGGCGGCGCGGTGCGGGGTGCCCGCCGGGCGGTGCGGTGCGCTGCGGGTACTCACCCACCAGGGCGACCCCGCCGGTTGCGGCCGGCCTCGACGAGCCCGGCGAAGAGGCGGACGTCGCCGCTCTCCTCGGGGTGCCACTGCACCCCGACGGCGAAGGCGCGGCCGAGCACTTCGACCGCCTCGATCACGCCGTCGTCACTGCGGGCCGACACCAGCAGAGACTCGCCCAGTGCATCGATGGCCTGGTGGTGGCTGCACAGGACGTCGGCCTCGTCACCCAGGAGGCGGCGGACGTGGGTGGCAGGTTCGGTCTGCACCGTCACCCCACCGAACGCACCGGCCCGGGGCTGATGACGGGTCGACCCGAGGAGGTCGGGCAGGTGCTGGACGAGTGTCCCCCCGAAGAGCGTGTTCAACACCTGGTGGCCCCGGCAGACGGCGAGGAGCGGGAGGTCACACCCGATGGCGGCGTCGAGCAGCTGGAGTTCGAGCGAGTCGCGTTCGTCGCTCGTCCCGCCGTTCCGCTCGTCGGGAGCCTGGCCGTAGCGCTCGGCGGCCACGTCGCCCCCACCGATGACCAGCAGGCCGTCGAGGACGCCGATGAGGCGCTCCGCGGACGCGGCCGCGACACCCGTGGGGTCCTGCGTGTCCGCGCCCACCGGGGGGACGAGGACGGGCCAGCCGCCGGCGGCGACCACCATGTCGAGGTAGGCGCCCGGAACCACGGCGGCGTCCCGGTCCCACGACCACCAACGCGTCTCCTGTCGGTAGGTGGTCACGCCGATGAGCGGCAGAACGTCGGACACGGCCATGCCGCCAGTATCCCATCACGGCATCGCGTTCCCGCACCGTTCGACGGGGCGGGCCGGTGGACGCCCGTCGCCGATTGGGACAGAGTGCAGGGATGCTCACCCTCGAGACGCTGCCCCACCAGATCCGCTCCGGTGACGTCCACACCGTCGTGGTCGCCTTCCCCGACCTCCAGGGGCGGCCGGTGGGCAAGCGGGTCACCGGCGCCTTCTTCCTCGAGCACGTGCTCGACCACGGGATCGAGGCCTGCGACTACCTCCTGGCCTGCGACGTCGACATGGACCCGCTGCCCGGCTACGAATTCGCCAATTGGGAGTCCGGGTACGGGGACCTGCATGCCGTCATCGACCCCCTGACCGTGCGGCCGCTGCCGTGGCTGCCGGGGTCGGTCCTGGTCCTGTGCGACCTCCTGACACTGGACGGCGCCCCGGTCGAGGTCTCCCCACGCCGGATCCTGCGCCGCCAGATCGAGCGGGCCGCCGAGCGGGGTTACGTGGTCAAGTGCGCGACCGAACTCGAGTTCTACCTCTTCCTCGACTCCTTCGCCCAGGCCGGCGAGAAGCGCTGGCAGGACCTCACGCCCCACGCCACGTCGATCGAGGACTACCAGCTCCTCCAGACGTCACGCGAGGAGTACATCATCGCCCGGATCCGCAACGAGATGACCGCCGCCGGGATCCCCATCGAGTTCTCGAAGGGGGAGGCCGGCATCGGCCAGCACGAGATCAACATCACCTACGGCACCGCCCTCGAGGTCGCCGACCGCCATCTCGTCTTCAAGAACGGCGTGAAGGAGATCGCAGGCGAGTACGACCGGGCCGCCACGTTCATGGCCAAATGGTCGATGGACACAGCGGGGTCGTCGTGCCACATCCACACCAGCCTGTGGGACGCCGAGACCGACGCCCCGCTCATGGCCCCACCCGCCGACGCCGCGTCGCCCTCCGGGTTCTCCACGGTCGGGTCCCAGTGGGTGGCCGGACAGCTGCGCGCCGCAGACCAGCTCGCGTGGTGCTTCGCCCCGTATGTCAACTCCTACCGGCGCTACGTGCCCGACTCGTGGGCACCCACCGCCGTGGTCTGGGGCGAGGACAACCGCACGTGCGGGTTCCGGGCCGTCGGCCACGGGGCGGGGCGACGGATCGAGAGCCGCATACCCGGGGCGGACGTGAACCCGTACATCGCGCTGGCTGCCGCCATCGCCGGTGGGCTGTGGGGCATCGAGCACGGGGTCGAGCTCACCCCGGCGTTCACCGGCAACGCCTACCGCGCCCCCGAGGTGTCCCGGATCCCCACGACCCTGCCCGAGGCCATCGCCAACCTCGAGGCCAGCGAGGTGGCCGCGGAGGCGTTCGGGCCCGACGTGCACCAGCACCTGGTCAACACCGCCCGCCAGGAATGGGCCAAGGCCAACTCCGTGGTGACCGACTGGGAGCTGGCCCGCAATTTCGAGCGGATCTGAGGCCCGGCCTGCCTCGAGTCGCTCGACGCGCCGTCCTCCGCACGGGAGCAACCACCGGCGGTCGCCTCCGACCCGTGCTTGACGGTTGGTCGTGCCGCTGACACGATGGAGGGGCATGATCCACTCGATCCTGGACCTCCTCCTCACCTGACGGCGAACGCCACATCGCGTTCGTCCGCAACCTCCTGTGCCTCCGGCCAGGGGGTTTTTTGTTTGCCGGGTGAGATGCCCAGAGGAGTGACCGGATCGGGTCGGCGACACAGCCCCGCCGCAGGACGGACGGGACCACCAGAGACAAGGGAGCACCAATGAGCGACCACGAGCACACCACGACGACGACCACGACGACGACCACCACCGCTGCCGCCGCCGGCCGGCCCGGGCAGCGACTCGCCATGCCCTGTGACGTGTCCCCGATGCCCTTCCACCTCTACCGGCCCTACGTCCCGCTCGTCCTCACCGACCGCACGTGGCCCGACCGGCAGACAACGGTGGCGCCCCAGTGGGCCAGCGTCGATCTTCGGGACGGCAACCAGGCACTGGTCGACCCCATGGACCCGGAGCGCAAACTGCAACTGTTCCGGACCCTGGTCGACATCGGGTTCAAGGAGGTCGAGGTCGGGTTCCCCGCGGCTTCCCAGACCGACTTCGACTTCCAGCGGGAGATCATCGAAGGCGGATGGATCCCCGACGACGTGACCATCCAGGTGCTCGTCCAATGCCGCGAGGAACTGATCGAGCGCACCTTCGAGTCGCTGCGAGGGGCCAAGCGGGCCATCGTCCACTTCTACAACTCGACCTCCACGCTGCAGCGCCGGGTCGTGTTCGGTCTCGACCGCCAGGGAATCGTCGACATCGCCGTCAACGCCGCCCGGCTGTGCAAGAAGTTCGAGTCGACGCTGCCCGGTACCGACATCCGCTACGAGTACTCGCCGGAGAGCTTCACCGGGACCGAGCCCGAGTTCGCCGTCGAGATCTGCGAGGCGGTCATGGACGTCCTCGAACCCACCCCCGAGCACCCCGTCATCATCAACCTGCCGAACACGGTCGAGATGTACGGGCCCCACGTCTACGCCGACGTGATCGAG
>JAKAZC010000119.1 GCA_021826655.1 Actinomycetes bacterium
TATGCACGAGACGCGCCAACCAGCGATTCGATGGTGGCGGGGGCAGGATTTGAACCTGCGACCTTCGGGTTATGAGCCCGACGAGCTACCAGACTGCTCCACCCCGCGTCGGTGAATTATGACCATACCACTTCGACCGCGACGTCCCTACAGCACGCCCCGCCCCGGTCGGCCGGCGACACCGGAGGTTCGTCGACGTCAGTTGCCGAGCCCGGCGATCGCCCCCGACGCGGGGTTGGTCGTCGTGGTCGTGGTCGTGCTGGCCACCGGGCCGCCGGTCAGAGCCTGGACCTGCTGGAGGTTGGACTCCATGTTGTTGATGTCGTTCTGGTAGGCGCCCAGATTGCCGGTCTTCAGATCCGTCTGGGCCTGCTGGTAGGCGGTCTGGGCCTGGGCCAGCAGCGCCTGGGCCTGGGGCGAAAGGCTTGCCGACGACGTGCCGCCTGCCGCCGAAGAGGTCGACACCGGCGCCTGGAACAGCGTCGACAGCGCCGCCGACAGCGTGTTGCCGAGGGCCGCCGGCTGGTTGCCGTAGACGGCGATCACCCGCTGCAGGACGGGAATGGCGTTGCGCGACGACTCGACGTACAGAGGCTGGATATAGAGGAGCGCGTCGGCCACCGGGATCATGAGGACATTGCCCAGCAGGACGGTCGAGCCGTTCTGGTTCAGTAACGAGATCGCGCTCGACACGGCCGGGGTGGAGTCGATCTTGGATGCCACGATGGCCGGGCCGTTGACAGGGTTGTCCCGTGGTGTCACGAACATCTTGAGCTGTCCGTAGTGCCCGGGGTCGGAACCGGCGATCATGAATCCGGACAGGGTCTGGATCTGACTGCCTCCGGACACCGGTACCAGGGCGTCTATCAGATTGAACGACTGGTTGGTCTCGCCAGGGATCCGCAGCACCTGGTAGATCGGCGACATCCGCACCAGCTGTCCGGTGGACACGACCTGCCCCTGGGCGTTCACGGTCTGGGTGGTCGCGAGCGCCTGGGCCGGCTGGCCGGCTCCTGGGTCGGGCGACAACGTCCACGCATCGGCAGCGCTGTAGAAGCTCTGAGCGTTGGTGATGTGGTACTTGCCGTACATGGTGGCCTGGACGGTGAAGATGTCCTCGGGATACCGCAGGTGGGCACGCAGTTCGGTGCTCATCTTCGAGGCCGGGGTGAACATACCGGGGAACGCCTTCTCGTAGGTCCGGATGATCGGGTCCTTCGGGTCCATCACATAGAAGGTCATCTTGCCGGTATAGGCGTCGATCACGACCTTGACCGAATTGCGCACGTAGTTGAACGTGCCGGACAGCCCGCTGCCCGAAGCTACCGCCCCGGTGTCCGCGTTCTGCGCGTACGGATAGTTGTCCGTCGTCGTGTAGGCATCCTGCACCCAGTCGATGTGACCATTGAGGAGTACCGGGTAGGGGTCGGCGTCCAGGCTGAGGAACGGGGCCGCCTTGGTCACCCGGGCCTGCACGCCGCGATCGAACATCAACCGGGAGTCCTTGGTGATCTGGCTCGAGATCAGCAAGTTCAGGTCGTTGAACCGGATGGCGAACATCACCTGGTTGAAGAACGAAGAGAGCTGCACCCCGCCGTCGCCCTTGTAGTGCGTCTCGACATTGGTGCCGTTGGTCAGCTGGTAGTCGATCTCGGGTTGCTTGGTGTTGGCCACCACGTACCCGTTGTTGTTGAGACCGAAGTAGACCGAGGGCTGGGTGATCGTCGGGAGCCCGCTGTTCGACGTCGGCGGGACGTCACCCACGGCGAACACCGGCACCCCGGCACTGGTGGCCACATTGGCCGGCGACACGATCATGCCGTAGCCGTGGGTGTACTGGAGGGTCGTGTTGACCCACGAGGTCGACGGGAGGTCCTGGTCGTTGACCTCCCGGACGCCCACGATGGTCGGGGTCTCCACGCCGTTCACCTGGTAGCGGTCCACGGCCAGGCTGTTGAATTGGTAATAGGACCGGAGGTCCTGATACTTGTCGTAGGTCGGCTGGGTCTGGAGGGGGTCCCACAGCCGCACGTTCCCGAGGGTGTCGCCGTTGGCCGACAGCTGGTTGGCCGACACCGTGGACGTGGCGGGGTACGAGGTCGACTGGACGTCGTTGATCCCCATGGCGACCCGCGTCGCGTCGATGTTCCGCTGGATGTACGGGCGCTCGAGCGTGTTCTGCGCCGGGTTGACCTTGAGCGCCTGGACGGCGGCCGGATAAATGGTGCCGGCGGTGAGCGCGACGAGGAACCACAGTCCGACACCGAGCATCGGCAGGGCCCATCCCTGCCGCCGGATGTTGTAGATCAGGAGCGCCGCCGCGGCCAACGACACCAGGATCAGCAGCTCCAGGGCCGGCAGCCGGGCATGGACATCGGTGTACCCGGCGCCCTGCACGTACCCGTTGGACGACAGGTCGAGGTTGAACCGGGCCAGGTAGTAGCCGACCGCCTTGGTCAGCGCGATCAGTCCGAGGATGACCGACAGATGGGCCTTGACCGCCGGGCGCACCCGGGGGCGCGGACCCTGCATGCGGATGCCCCCGTTCAGGTAGTGGCTGAGCGTCGTGACCAGCAGCACCATGATCAGCGCGACGAGCGTCCAGTGGATGACGAACTGCTGGAACGGAAGGGTGAACACGTAGTAGGCGACGTTGCGGTGGAACTGCGGGTCCGTGGCAGCGAACGGGGTGCTGTTGCGGAACAGGATCCAGTTCTGCCACTGTCCGAGCGCCTGGGAGCCGATGATGAGCGACAGCACGATCACGACGGCGGCGCGCAACCACCGGGAGTAGGGCCCGATGACCTCGCGGTAGCGCTTGACGAACTCGTCCTCGGCATCCACCGACGGACCCTTGGGGGCGAGGCGCTCGGCCACGATCAGGCTCACCAGGAGCATGCCGGCGAAGATTGCGCTGAACACCAGCATCAGGCCGGCCTTGACCTCGAACAGCCGGGTCCACACCGAGCGCAGCTGCACCGACGAGAACCACAGGGCGTCCGTGTAGAACACCGCGAAGGTGTGGAGGAACACCACCGCCAGCACCAGGAGGACCGCTGCGATGATGATCCACCGCCGGCCCCGGTGGCTCACCGGCTTCGTGGCCGTCGGCAGGTCACTGGGAGTACGCACGGCAGCAGCCTAGGGGGTGCCAGGGGCGAGCAGGCATCGACACCCGGGGTGGGCAGGAGGATGCGTGTGCCCCGTGGGGAACTCGTCGCCGGCGGCCTGTGCACCGTTCAGCCCGTTGTCCTCGCAGTCGGGACACGGCGACCGGTCGGGAGCGGCGACCGCCACCCACTCCACCGGGGTGCCGGCCGACCTGGCCGCAGCCAGGTAGCCGAGGGAGAAGGCCGCCACCACGTGGTCGCCGGCGAGACGCTCGACTCGCTCACCCTTCCACTCGCGGAAGGCGGAGCCGACGTGCTCGGTCACCGCCGATTCCTCCGCCGAATCCAGTCCGTCGCCGGCGACCAGGCGCTTGCGCAGCGGACCGACGACGGACTCGGCCAACTCGCGTGCGACGGCGACGAGGTCGTCACCCGACGGCCGCCCACCGGCGGACCCGAGGAACGTCGCACCTCCGTCCGCCGCCTCCTCGAGGAGGGGAAGCGCAGCGGTGGAGATGGCGTCCACCTGCTCGGTCGCGTCGGGAAGCAGATCGGTCGACCAGATCGAGCCCTTGGCCCGCAAGTGGTCGAGCAGGTCGTTCTGGTTGTCCTGGAGCGAGCGCTTGAGACGGCGGGCCAACCCGGTGATGATCGGTGCGAGCATCTCGTCACGACGGACCACCAACGGGTCCCGGGCCTCGGGGGGCCCGTCGACCACGCCCACATCGCTCCCACCGTCGGTCGGCCCCCCGATGGCCGGCTCGAGCCCGACCCCGTCCCCGTGGGCAGTCGCCCGTGGGCCGACCGCCTCGCTCGATCCGCCGTCCTGGGAGGCGGCGCGCAATCTGGCGAAGAGCGCGTCCACCTGCTCGACGGGCGGAGCGGGTGTGGCGCCGCCGTCGGCCAATCCGGCCTCGGTCGATCCGGTGTCGGCATCGCCATCGGTTCCGGCATCGGAAGGCGGCGGTCGGTCCGCTCTGTCGATCTCGGCGTCCGGTCCGACCGGCGCGTCCGGTCCGACCGGCGCGTCCGGTCCGACCGGCGCGTCCGGCTCGGTGACCCCGGCACCTGCCTCCGCCTCCTCGGCCAGGAGTTGGGCGGCCAGCTCCTCGGGCGTCCCCTCGTCGGGCCGGGCGGCGGCCTCGCGTCCGGCTACCTCGGCGGCCAACCGGGCCTCGTTCTCCGCGTGGAACACATCCTCGGCGATGGCCTCCACTGCTCGCCGCACGTCGGTCACCGTCTCGGCCAGGCGCTCCCGTCCGGCACGGAGCTGGTCGATCTGGGCGTGGAGGACCTTCCGGCGTCGGGACAGGTCGGCAAGGACCCGGGCACGGAGCGCCTGGGCCTCCTCCACCATGACCCGGCCCTCGGCGCGTGCCCGCTCGGCCAGTTCCTCGGCATCGGTCCGCACCTTGTCCAGAGCGGCGGCGACCTGCTGTTCGGTCCGCACCAGCAGAGCGGCCGACGCCGACTCGGCCTCGGCCAACCGTTCGGACAGCAGCGCGTCGGCCCGGGCCTGGGCCGTTCCGGACACCTCGGTAGCCTCGGTCACGAGGCGCTCGGAGGTCTCGGTGGCCTCGGCCAGCATCCGGGATGCCTCGGTCCGTGCATTGGCCACCATCTCCGATGCGGCGTCGTGCGCGCTCTGCAGGACCCGAGCCGTCTCCTTGCCCACGGCCGCCGTCAACATCGACTCGTCGATGACCGGGTTGGCGGCCCGCTGCTCCGCGTCGGCCAGTTCGGCCAGCAGCTCCTGTTCACGCTCGGCGGTGCCCCGCAGGCCGGTGGCGATCGACTCGAGGTAGTCCCGCACCTCGGTCGGATCGAAGCCTCGACGAACCGACGCGAAGGTGTGCCGGGCCACGTCGTCCGGCGCCAGCTGGGGAGACGAGGTGATGGTCATCCGGCGTTCCTCGGGCATGCCGGAGAGCCTACGACTGCGCGTCGCCCGAACGGCTCATCCCGCGGAACGACTGGATCCGACGTCGAGCGTCGTGGCGCCCACGTGACCCCCGTTCGCCTCGAGCACCCGCAGGGCCTGGTCGAGGGTGGACACGGCGTAGATCTTGAGACCGGGCCGGTCCTTGGACAGGGCCGCCTTGTATTCCTGGGGAGGCACCAGGAAGATCGTGGCTCCGGCGTTCTCGACGGCGACCGTCTTCTGGGGAACGCCACCCACGTCGCCGACGTTCCCGGACGCATCCATCGTCCCGGTTGCGGCGACCGTGTGCCCACCGGTGAGTGCACCCTTGCCGAGTGCGTCGATGACACCCAGTGTCATGGCCAGTCCCGCAGAGGGGCCTCCGATGTTGGTCACGTTGATCGAGATGGGGAACGGGTAGGTGTAATTCACTTGGTCCTGGGGCTCGATGCCCACGTCGACGTAGGCGGTCTGCCCACCCACGTCGACCTTGGTACGCCTCAGCGTGAGCTCCACGGGCCCCGGGGCGCCGGTACCGTGCCTGCGGACGGTGAAGGTCACCGTCTGGCCCGAGTGGTGCCCGGCGATGGCCTGGGAGAGCGCCTCGGCCGTGGGTGTCGGCGTGCCGTCGAGGGCGGTCACCACGTCGCCCACGTCGAGCACCCCGTACGCGGGCGTGCCGGCGAACGTCCCGGCGATCACCGCACCGGCCGGGGTGGCCGGCACGGCGTAGCCGAGATGACGGAGCGCCGACGTCTTGGCCGCCTGCTCCGCCTGAGACATCTCGAGCGCCCCCTGGGCATCGAGCTCGTCGGGCGACGTACCGCCCGTGACCGAAGGGAGCGAGTAGAGCACGGTGTCCGGCTCCAGCTTGAAGAAGAGATAGGTCAGCGCCGTCACCCGGGCCTCGCGCACGTCGGTCAGGAGCACCGGGTGGATCACCGGGTGGCCCTTCGCTGGTGGGACGGTGATGAAGGGCTGCACCGACTGGGCGGTGCCCGGCTGGATCGCGTAGTACGCGAGGTTGATCCGGCTGGCGACGAGGGCGGCCAGGGTCAGGACACCGAGGACCCCCCACACCCAGACCCACACCTTCCGACGCCTCCGGGAGGCGGGCGGGGGGCGCATCGGCACCGGTCGGGGGGTGCCAGCGGCGGACGGGGGGGCGACGGGTGGAACCGGCGGCGCGTCCGACGGGGGCGCGGCGGTCGGCTCCGGCGCAGCACTCGGAACGGGGTCGAGCGCCGTGTGCTCCGGAGCGGAGCGAGGGGCCGGTCTGGTCGGCTGCTCGTGATCGGTCATAGTGGTGCCGTGCAGCCTGCCACGGAACCCGTCGCCGACGGTGTCACCGCCAGGCGCCGCGACGTCGCCCGTGCCGGGCACGTCGGCGATGCCGGAGGGGCCCGTGCCGGCCTCACCGACCCGGCACCGGTGGTGCGCTCGACCGCCCTCGGAGCCCTCGAACGACTGGGCGTCCTCGCCGACTCCGAGCTCCGCGCCGGGCTCGACGACCCCGATCCGACGGTGCGCCGCCGTGCGGTGGAACTTGCTGCCACCCACCGTGCGGTCGAGGTCCTCCCCCTCCTCGACGATCCCGACCCATCGGTGGTCGAGATGACGGCATGGGCCATGGGTGAGCGTGCGGAGACCGGGGCCGTGGCGCGCCTGTCCCTCCTCGCGGCTGCGGTCGGAGGTCACCCCGACCCGCTCTGCCGCGAGTCGGCCGTCGCCGCGCTCGGCGCCATCGGGGACAGAGGTGGGCTTCCGGCCGTGCTGTGCGCTCTGGACGACAGACCGGCGATCCGGCGTCGTGCCGCGGTGGCGCTCGCCGCGTTCGAGGGGGTCGAGGTGGAGGCGGCACTGCGTCGCTGCCTGGACGACCGGGACTGGCAGGTCCGTCAGGTGGCCGAGGACCTGCTGGCCGTCGACTGACCTGCGGAACCGGCCCCCACGTCGCGGCCGTCGACCAACGGGGGTGTCACGGCCGGGACGACCGGCCGCTCGCTCAGGACTCGGCCGCCGCGAAGATCGGCCGGAGACTGTCGAACGAGTCGAGACACAGCCCCGCGCCCCTGACGACACATTCGACGGGATCGTCGACCACCTGCACCGGCACGTCTGTCTCCTCCGCCAGTCGCTCGGCCAGGCCGCGCACCCGCGAGCCCCCGCCCAAGAGGTGGATCCCCTCGTAGATGATGTCCTGTGCCAATTCGGGCGGCGAGTCCGACAGGCAGCCGAGCACCGTCTCGACGACCAGGTCGACCTGGTCGCGCAGTGCGAAGCGGACCTCGTCCGGGGTGAGGACGACGGCCCGGGGCCGGCCGGTCGTGACCTCACGCCCCCGGGCCTCGACCTGCATCTCCCCGTCGAAGGGGAGGGCGGAGCCGATGGCGAGCTTCAGCTCCTCGCCGGTACGCTCGCTGATGGCCACGCCGTACTTGTGGCGCACGTATTCCTGGATGGCCGCGTCCATGTCGAAGCCGCCACACCGGACGGCCCGGTAGGCCACGATCCCGCCCAGCGAGATGACCGCCGTCTCGGTCGTGCCACCGCCCACGTCGACGACCATGCTCCCCACCGGCTCGTGGATCTCGAGCCCGGCACCGATGGCGGCCGCCATGGGCTGCTCGATCAGGTGGGCGGCCGACGCGCCGGCCCGACGGGCCGCCTCCTTGACCGCGCGACGCTCGACCGACGTGATGGCCGACGGAACGCACAGCAGCACCCGGGGTCGGTTGAGTTTCGTCACCCCGGCCCGCTTCAGCAGCAGGCGGATCGTCCGTTCGGTGATATCGAAGTCGGTGATGGCCCCTTCGCGCAGCGGACGGACGGCGACGATGTACCCAGGGGTGCGTCCGATCAATTGCAGCGCCTCGTCTCCCACGGCCAGGACCTCGTGCGTCCGGGTGTTGAGGGCGATGACCGTCGGCTCCTCGAGGATGACCCCTCGGCCACGTGCGAACACCTGGGTCGTGGAGGTCCCGAGGTCGATTGCGAGGTCCCGGGCCACCGGACCATCGTAGGTGGTCGGGTCCCCCGGCGGGCCGTGCCCCTGGGTGGCGGTCCGTC
>JAKAZC010000120.1 GCA_021826655.1 Actinomycetes bacterium
GGAGCCGACGCCGGGCGCCGACGCCGGGAACCCCCGGGAGCCCCGGGGGGTCCCGGACCGGGAGGTGTGGCGCGGCTCCGGGCCGGGACCACCCCGGTACACTGGGATCCGAGACCGGACCACCACCGGCCCGGACCACCAGAGGAGCGGAGCGACGATGAGTTCGACGCAGGGATCCACCCCGGGGACGCCACAGGGCGGCGTGCGGACGGGCGGAACGGCGACGAAGACCCGCTCCGGCGCCTCGTTCGGCACGGCGGCCAACTACAGCCGGATGCTGACGACCTTTCCGGCACCACCGGCCACCGCACCGTCGAACTGGAAGCAGCAGCCGGACGGCAATTGGTGGTCGTGGGACGGCGCCACGTGGCACCTCCAGCCGCAGGGGCCTCCGCCGGCTCCGCCGGTGTCGGGGCGGACCACGAGCTTCACCGCCGACGGTGCCCTCAACAAGGCCGGGCTGCTCGGTCTGATCGCGCTCGTGGTCGGCGCAGGTTCCTACCTGGCCGGCCTGCCCCTCGGATTCGCCTGGGTGACCATGTTCGTCGGCCTGGGCGTCGGGATCTGGTGCTCGTTCCGGCCACGGATGGCGCCGGTGCTGGCCCCCGTCTACGCCGTGGCCGAAGGTGCGGTGCTCGGGATCATCTCCCGCTTCTACGCGGACCAGGGCTCCCACGCCGTGCCGCTGGCCGTCTTCGGCACGGTCGCCGTGGTCGCCGGGGTGTGGGCCGCGTACCGGACCGGTCTCGTCCGGGTCGGGAACCGCTTCCTCCAGATCACGTTGGTGGCCACCCTCGGCATGGTGGTGGTGATGTTCGCGGCCATCCTGACCGGCTGGGGCGTCTCCGGCATCGGCGGGCTCCTGATCTTCGGCGTCCTCTACCTCGTCCTCGGGGTGATGAACCTGTTCGTCGACTTCAGCTTCGTCGACCGTGCGGAGCAGGCCGGGATCGAGGCCGAGGCGGAGTGGTTCTCGGCCTTCACCATCCTGGTCTCGTCGGTGATGGTGTACCTGGCCCTGCTGCGCATCTTCGGCGGGTCGCGCTAGCCGGACCCCGCCGGGTCCACCGCCCCGGTGGCTCAGGCCGACAGGCCGTGCGGTGGCTCAGGTCGACAGGCCGTGCGGTGGCTCAGGTCGACAGGCCGTGCAGGATGAATTGCACGGTGTCAGCTGCCGACTCGCGGCGTGGGCGGGGCATCGGCTCACCCGCCCGCACCGTCATCGCCCCGTAGATCTGCTGGCCGATCAGACTGATGGCCAGGTCGGGATCGACCGGTCTGAACGCACCCCGGTCGATCCCCTCCACCACCAGCTCGCTCAGGAGCCGGGCGATGTCGAGGCCGATCAGTGCCAACTCGGCACCGACCACCTCGCCGTCCCTGGCCGGGGTGCCCTGGGTGACCAGCGCCAGCCGGAAGAACGCCGGGCTGTCGTCCACGACCGCCAGCATCTCCTCGATCAGCCGCTCGAGACGCCGTGCGGGCTCGTCCTCGTGCTCCCACGTCGTGGCGATCGCCTCGAGGAGGTGTGCGTACATCCCCTGGAGGCATGCACGCAGCAGCTCACCCCGGTTGGCGAAGTAGACGTAGACCGTCGAGCGCGCCACACCGGCCTCGGAGGCGATGTCATCCATCGAGACGTCCGTCGTCCCGCGCTCGCCGAACAGCCGGCGGGCCACGTCGATGACCTGGTCTCGGCGGAAGTCGCGGATGACCTCCTTCAGATCGTCCGACGACCGTCGGCCGGGCATCTAGTCGGCGCTGACGCGCGGTCCGGCGGGAAACGAGATCGGGATGTGCTTGACACCGCTGATGAACGCCGACTGCAGGCGCTGCACCGGTCCGGCCAATTCCATCTCCGGCATGCGGTCGAGGAGGTGCTCGAACATGACCCGGATCTCCATGCGGGCCAGGTTGGCGCCCAGGCAGAAGTGGGGCCCGCCCGCGCCGAACGCCATGTGCGGGTTCGGGTTTCGGGTGATGTCGAACCTTTGCGGGTCGGCGAAGGCGCGCTCGTCGCGGTTGGCGGAGATGTGGAAGAACACGACCTTCGAGTCGGCTTCGATCAGCTGTCCCCCCAGTTCGAATTCGGAGGTCGTCTGGCGCCGGAAGTTCATGACGGGCGTGACGAAGCGGAGCATCTCCTCCACCGCGTCCGGCAGGAGCGAGCGGTCGTTGCGCAGCAGCTCCCACTGGTCGGGATGGTCGAAGAACGTGGCCATCGCCCCCGAGATGAGGTTCCGGGTCGTCTCGTTCCCGGCCACCGTGAGCAGGAGGAAGAAGAGCTCGAGCTCGAACGACGAGAGCTGCTCGCCGTCGATGTCGACCTGGGTGAGCACGCTCATCAGGTCGTCGTGGGGGTCGACCCGCTTCGTGGCGAACAGTTCCGACGCGTAGGCGTACAACTCCATCGAGGCCATCTGGGCCACCTCGCCGGCCGACTGGTACTCGGGGTCGTCGCTCCCGATCATCCGGTTGGACCAGTCGAACATCCGGTGCCTGTCCTCGTTGGGCACCCCCAGCAGTTCGGCGATCACCACCAACGGCAACTCGGCGGCGATGTCGGTGACGAAGTCGGCGCTGCCCCGCTCGATGACGTCGTCGATGATGGAGTCGGTGGCGGCGTGGATGCGCTCATGGAGCTGATTGACCATGCGGGGGGTGAACCCCTTGTTCACCAGCCGGCGGTACCGGGTGTGCAGGGGCGGGTCCATGTTCAGCATGATCAGCTGCTGCTGGGCCAGGTCGTCCTCGGCCAGGTCCCAGAGGTAGGTCGCCTTGCGCGCCGACGAGAAGTGCTCGTAGTCCCGGTTGACCTGGGTTGCCTCGGCCAGCGTGGTGACCGCCCAGAACCCGGGGCCGTCCGCCTCCTCCTGCCACCACACCGGTGCGTGCTGGCGGAGGTACGCGAACCACTCGTGGGGCACGCGTTCGGCGAACACCGTCGAGTCGAGGAGGTTGATGTCACCGAAGTCGACCCCGCTGATGTCCAGCTCCGTCTCGATCGCGTCACTCATCCTGGACGCCCCCTCCCGTGGATCGGACATCGTGTCCGAAGCACTGGATCGTACGTCCGGTCCACGGCGGTGTCAACGGTCCGCACCGTCCGGACCGCGGTGGCGTCAACGGACGCCGGCGCCCGGTGCCCGGTGCCCGGCGCGCTCAGCGGGTCCAGTCGACCCCGCCGTCGATGATGATCCGGGGCTCCTCGGTGAGGACGACTTCGAGGCAGTCCGTGTCCAGGAACCTGGCGATGTCCTCCATCATGGCGGGGAAGTCGTCCTCACCCATGTGTGCGTAGTAGGCGTCCATCGACGCGAACCACTGGACGGTGACCCCGTCGTAGCCGGACCGGTCGTCGTCGCCCCGGTAGTCGTCGAGTGGCCGGGGGTTCTGCTCGTAGCGGATGACGTACTTCGCGGCGCTCGAGTTGGCGATGAGCGGACCGTGGTGGTCGCGCCAGTAGGCGTGGAACTCGGCGGGCGTCGTCCCCTCCTTGCGCTTGAGCAGACAGGTGAGCTTGATCATCGTCGGTGCCTTCCCCCGGGTGCCGGGTCCTGTGGCCCCACCGGCGTGTGGCGGGGCCGACCCTCGGGGGAGAGGCTGCCCCGAGGTGCCCCCGCGGGGCAAGCCGGTGGGGCCCGGACACCCGGGACCGTCACCGGGCCCGTGCGCAGAAGAGGTCGACCAGGTAGGGGAGTCCGAGTGGTTCCCCGTGGCCTGCCGCCAGAGCGGCCACGTCGTCGAGGATGGCCCGTCGTCGGTCCTCGGGCAGGACCACGATGTAGCTCCGCGAGGCCACCTGCTCGACGAAGGCGGTCCGGTCGAGCTGCTGGGTGAAGCGGAACCGGGTCCGGGTGACCGGCCCGAAGCACCCGGAGGCGTCGATGACGGCCCCGAAGTCCCGTCCCACCGGGTACGGCTGGTGGACATCCCACTTACTGATGCGGGTGAGTTCGGCGACGAGCGAATCGGACTCGTCCCGCTCGTTCCAGATGAGTCCGAGCCCTCCCCCTGGCCGCAGCACCCGGGCGAACTCGGCGAGCACGTCGGTGGTGGCGAACCAGGGGAACGCCTGGGCCACCGTGACGGCGTCGAACGAGTCGTCGGCGAAGGGGAGGCGCAGGGCGTCGGCCCCCACCTGGAGCACGCCGGGCACCGCCTGGGCGAACGACTCGCGCATCGACGCCGACGGCTCGGCGGCGATGCAGGTCGCTCCGACGGCGACGAGCGCACGGGTGAGCTTGCCGGTCCCGGACGCCACGTCGAGGATCAGGCTGCCGGGGCCGAGACCGAGCGATTCCACGAGGTGGGCGACCGAGTCGTGGGAGTAGCCGGGCCGGGCCCGCTCGTAGACGTCGGCACCGGACGAGAACCCCGATCGTCCGAGCAGCTCCTTGTCGGCCAGCACGCGGTCCACGTCGTCGGGCGGGGTCAATCCAGACACGGACCCATCGTAGGGAAGGGGTGCAACATACGAGCGCAGGACGGCGCGCAGGACGGGGAGGGATGGTGGGATCGCCCGGCCACCGGGGTGTCGGATAGCGTCGCGGGGTGCGTGCAGCCGACCCCGACCCCACCACCGGGGCAGCGTTCCCGCGGTCGGTTGCCCGGGATCCGGGACCGTTTCCGGTCGGTCCCCCGGAACGAGCGGGAGGTCCCCCGGGCCGCGATCTGCGGCGGATGCGCCATCGTCTGCTGCACGCCGCGGTCCACGCCGGGTGGGACTGGATGGTGCGCCACGGTGCGACCGGTCCTGGCGACCGGTTGGCCGACCGCTTCGGCGCCTTCGGGCGGGGCAGCTGCCTGGCGTTCCCCACCGGCGCCATCTTCGGCGAGCAGTGGATCCACGTCGGTGCCGACACCCTGGTCGGCCCGTACGTCAGCCTGTCCGCCGGCATGGTCCCCGGACAGCAGATGGTCACCGATCCGGTGGTGCGCATCGGTGACCGCAGCATGATCGGTCGCGGCAGCCACATCGTCGGTCACTTCTCCATCGACGTGGGCAGTGACGTCCAGACCGGACCCTACGTGTACATCACCGACCAGAACCACGGTTACGAGAACCCGGACGAGGTCGTCCACGTCCAGTGGCCGCACGACGTCCCGGTGATCATCGGCGACGGAAGCTGGCTCGGGACCGGTGTGGTGATCCTGCCGGGCACCGAGTTGGGGAGGAACGTCGTGGTGGGGGCCGGAGCCGTGGTGCGCGGAGTGTTCCCCGACCACTGCGTGATCGCCGGGGTGCCCGCCAGGATCGTCCGGCGCTATGTGCCGGGTTCGGGCTGGGTCGCCGGCCCGAACCCGGGCGCGGCGCCACCGGGGCCCGACGCCGGGCCGGGCGGCCCGGCGTCCTGATCCCCCCTCGGGACGGAGGGAGCGGGTCCCGGTGGGGCGGGGTACGTGATCGTTCCGAGTCCGTAGCGCCGCACCACTTCGGACGCCTCGGCCCGGCCCTGCGCGATCAGGTGTTCGGTGGTGGTGAAGTCGTCGAAGTCCCGGGTCGCCCCTTCCGGGCCCGTGCAGAGGATCACCTCGACATCGTCG
The DNA here is from genome assembly GCA_021826655.1 of Actinomycetes bacterium. The sequence continues at coordinate 5,548 of JAKAZC010000120.1, forward strand.
GGAAGATGGGCCATGTCCCTGACGAACCTCGCGTGGATGGCGATGAACAGCGCGTTGACCATGCCCTCGACCGGCCGCTTCGACGCCGGCGGCTCGAACACGGGCGGTGAGCTCAGCAGCACCACGATCCGCGTCGCCCCGGCGTCGATGGCCCGCTGGACGGGGACGTTGTCGACCACGCCGCCGTCGATGTACCGCTCACCGTCGATCTCGACCGGCGGGAAGATCGCCGGCATGGCCGACGACGCGAGCACGGCGTCGACCGCCGGACCGTAGGTGAACCATCGCTCGCCACCGTCGGTCAGCGACGTGGCCACGACCTCGACGGGCACCACGGCATCCTCGAGACGCTCGTGGGGGAACCCTTCCTCGATGATGGCCCGCAGTCCGGAATTCGAGTAGACCGCATCGCGCTGCTGCAGGTAGAGCCATGGTCCGTGGAGCCTCCCCTGGGGATACACGTCCTCCCTCCGGATGCGAAGCCACGCCTGGGTCATCCGCTCCACGCCCGCACGCGTCGGGTCGGCGGCGAAACCCACGCCGTTGATGGCACCCACCGACGACCCGAACACGCGGTCCGGCAGGAACCCGTGCTCGGCGAGGACCTGCAGCATGCCGATCTGGATCGCGCCCCGCGTGCTCCCACCGCCGAGTACCAGGGCGGTCATCGGCTCCGGCTCCCCCTCGTCCCCCGACCCCGCCTCGTCCCCGGTCGGTCCCGCCGCCCCCTGTCCGGCCTGCCACCGGGCCCGGGACGCCGCCGCCTGGCGGACCAGGAACCGGAGGGTGACGATGACGAGGACCAGCGCGGCGATGACGAACAGAGTGAACACGACGGTGAAGGTGGGCGTGGCCGCAAGGGTCATCGGGGCAGAGGCTACCGGGCAGGCCCACAGGTCCCGGGATGTGACACCCGACGGGCACACTGGTGCCATGACGACGACCGAGGGTGTGGAGGCGGGCCTGCCGTCGGGGAACCGGGTGGCGGCGGGTTGGCGGCCGCTGGCCGGCGCCGCCCTCCTGGAGCGCTTGCGGGTGACCGGCCGGGCCCGCCCGGCGTCCGACCCCCGACTGGTGGCCGACCTGCGTTCGCTCATCGGTGACGTCCCCACGGCATCCGAGGGACGTGGGACGCCCCTGGTGGTCACCAAGGATCGGCTGCACCGGTCGCTCGCGTGCCCGGCGCACGCGGGACACGGTCCGAGCGCCGGACGTGGGTTCTCGCCCTCGCTGGCCTGCGGTGCGCTCGTCGACGTCCTCTTCCGTCAGCTGGTGACCACCGGCACGGTCGGTGACGCCCTCGCGGACGGGATCGACGGACTGGGGCTCGACGAGTTCCAGGCGCCGCTGCTCGCGTGGATCAGACAGCTGGCCCCGGCCGAGCGGTCCGAACTCCGGTCCGAGGTCGATCGTCAGATCGACGGGCTCCGTCGTCGGTGGCCCGCCCTCGACCCGGCGTGGCTCCCGCGGACCCAGGAGCGCATCCGTGTGCCGCTGGCGGACGGCCGGATCGAGCTGATGGCCAGGGTGGACCTGGCCGTAGGGCGCCCCGCCGCCGACGAGGCCTCGGTGGCCCTGATCGACGTGACCTCGGGGTGTGGTCGTGCGGCACATCGGGCCGACCGTCACTTCCTTGCGCTGGTGGAGACCTTGCGCGGCACGACTCCACCGTTCGCGGTGGCCACCTACTCCACGCGCACCGGCGAGCTCGACGTGGACCCGGTCACCTCGGAACTCCTCGTCGACGCCGCCCGCCGGTGCCGCGCCGCGATCGGGGTGCTGGGTGGCGGGGAAGCCGTCACCGCTCCGGACCCGACCGCCCGGCCATGGTGTCCGGCGTGCTCGGAGGTGCCGCGCACCACGGTCGGGCGACCGCCACCCGGTGCGCCGGAGGCATACCGGTCGGCGGCGGCGGTGTCGGATGCGGTCCGCCCCGCCGCCCCATCGCCCGGCGCAGTCGACGAGGTCCTCTCCTTCCCCGAGGAGCGTGCGGCGTGAGCCACCCGATCCTGGGGCACGGGGACCACGAGCGAGGTGCAGCCGGCGCCGCCGCGGGTGCTCCGACGGTGAGCGATGCCGCCCGCGAGCGGATCAGCGAGGCCCTGACCGAACGACTGGCTCTCGCGGTGGACGGGCTGGCGCCCGGGAGCCTGGTCGAGGTGAGCCTCCGCGTCCTGCGGTCGGCCCGCTCCCGTCCCGAGTCGCTGGGACTCCCGCCGCCGCCGTTCGTCTGGAGGCCGGTCTTCGTCCGTCGTTCCCTCGGGCTGGCGGCCGTGCGCGCCTGTGCCACCGGACGATTCCGTGGTCCGGCCGAGGCCGTCGGCCCGGTCGCGGAGCAGGCCGTCGACGAGTGGCGCCGGACCGGCTGGCGCACCTTCCTCTGGGAGCCCTGGTTCGCCGGGCTGGGTGCCGGTGCCCGGGCCGTGGTCCTGGCCGAATCGGTGACCTGGGCCACGCCGTTGTGGGCATCGGCGGATTGGGCCGCGCTCGGCGGGCGTGCCGATGTCGGCGGCGCCGCCGCCCTGTGGACCCTGCCGGGCGTGGG
>JAKAZC010000121.1 GCA_021826655.1 Actinomycetes bacterium
CGGAATCGAACCGCCGTACGGGGCTTTGCAGGCCCCTGCCTAAACCACTCGGCCACGCCGCCTGGAGCGCCCGGTGATCCTACCCTCCGGACCGGGATGCTTAGATCTGTCCATGCGGATCGGACTCATCGCCCCACCTTGGACTCCCATCCCCCCCGTCCTCTACGGCGGGATCGAACTCGTCGTCGACCAGCTGGCCCGCGGTTTGCAGGACGCCGGGCACGAGGTCCTCCTCTTCACGACAGGTGACTCGACCTGCCCCGTTCCACGCCGGTGGGTCCTCCCCGTCGCCGAGGGGCAGCGCATCGGCATGGCCGTGCCCGAGCTCCGGCACGTGATCCACGCCTACGAGGCGGTCCGCGAGTGCGACGTCGTCCACGACCACACGGTCATGGGACCCTTCCACTCCGAGCACTATCCGGGCCTCCCGGTGGCCACCACCATCCACGGTCCGTTCAACGAGGAACTCACCGATCTCTACCGGGTCACTGCCGACCGGGTCCCGCTGGTCGCCATCTCCCACGCACAGCACCGAGCGGCGCCGCACATCCCGGTGGCGCGGGTCATCCATCACGGCATCGAGGCCGCACAGTTCCCCATGGGCACGGGGGACGGCGACCGGGACGGCCCTTATGTCCTCTTCCTCGGACGCATGGCCGACGACAAGGGGTGCCACCGGGCCATCCGGGTGGCACGCGCCGCCGGCCTCCGGATACTCATCGCCGCCAAGATGCGCGAGACCTGGGAGCGGGAGTACTTCACCGAACGGGTCGAGCCGCTACTGGGAGCCGACGCCGTCTACCTCGGAGAGGTGTCCCACGAGCGCAAGCTCGAGCTGCTGGCCGGGGCGTCCGCCCTCGTGTTCCCGATCCGGTGGAACGAGCCGTTCGGCATGGTGATGATCGAGGCGATGGCCTGCGGGACCCCGGTGGTGGCCTTTCCGGAGGGTGCCGTGCCCGAGGTGGTCACCGACGGAGTCACCGGGTTCCTGTGCGAGGACGAGGCGGCCATGACCGACGCCCTGGGCCGGCTCGACCAGTTGGAACGCGCCGAGTGCCGATTGGCGGTCGAGGGCTACTTCTCGACCCATCGCATGGTGGCCGAGCACATCGAGCTGTTCGAGTCGATGTTGACCGGAACCGCCTGAGGCGGCGCCGGTCAGGACGTCTTCGACCGTCCGAGCAGGAACCGGACGGCCACCACCGCCAGCACCACGAGGACGGCGACCTTGGCCAGCGTCCACGCCAGGCTGACCACCAGGTGGAGGAGCCCGAGCGCGAACCAGCCCGCAACCACCACACCGAGGACCACCAGCACGACCCCGGTGGTCGAGAGTCCCGAGCCCTTCGAGTCGTCAGCCATCTCCCCAGCGTAACCCCCGCCCACCCCGATCGATCGGCGGCCCGGTGCTACGGTCCCCCGATGGGCCTCCGCACCCGACGCCAGGAGCTCATCGAGCAGCGCGGCCTCGGGGGTGACGCGTTCTGCCGGGCGTACTCGGCTGCAGCCGACGAGTGGCTGACCGACCTGTTCGAATCGGCCACGGCCGGTGACGGGCGGGGCATGGCCCTCGTCGCCGTCGGTGGCTACGGGCGCGGCGAGCTGTGTCCCTACAGTGACCTCGACGTCGTCCTCCTCCACAAGGGCCGCAAGGACGTCTCGGAGACCGCCGACCGCATCTGGTACCCGGTGTGGGACGAGGGGATCGCCCTCGATCACAGCGTCCGTCGCCCCCCCGAGGCACTCGACATGGCGGCCGACGACCTGCGGGTCGCACTCGGCCTGCTCGACGGTCGGGTCATCTGCGGCGAGTCACGTGTCGCCGAGCCGGTGCTCGAGGGGGCGAAGGAGCGGTGGGCCCGCCAGAAGCCCCCGTGGCTGGGGGTCCTGGCCGACAGGGTGGCCGAGCGCCATGCCTCGTTCGGTGACGTCGGCTTCCTGCTCGAGCCCGACCTCAAGGAGTCCCACGGCGGGCTGCGGGACATCGCGGCACTGCTGGCGATGATGGACGCCGTCCCGGTCCTGGCCGACTACGTGGACACCGTTGCCATCGAGGACGCCCGGGCCGTGCTGACCGCCGCCCGGGTCGAGCTCCACCGCCGGGCCGGACGCGAATTGAACAAGCTCCTGCTCCAGGAGCAGGAGCAGGTGGCGACGTCGATGGGGCTGGAGGACGCAGACGCGCTGATGCTCGCCGTGGCGACCGCCGGCCGCAACGTCGCGTGGGAGGGGGACGACGCCTGGCGTCGTCGTGGCGCCTGGGACCGGGCCCAGGGTGCCCGCGGCGGACGTCGGCGGGCCAAGGGCGGAACGCCCGCCGTGTTCGCGGCGCCGGGCCGACCCGGCGTCGGATCCACCGGTGACGAGGTCGTCCTGCTCGAGGGGGCCGACGCCGCCGGCGACCCGTCCCTCGCACTTCGCCTGGCGTCAGTCGCCGCCGAACGCAAGCTGCCCATCTCGCGGGACGCACTCAACCTGCTCGGGCGTCGAGCCCCCGCTCCTCCCGTTCCCTGGCCGGACGCCCTGCGGGGTGCACTGGTCGACGTCCTCGCCACCGGGCCGTCCGCGATCCCGGCGCTCGAGGCGCTCGACCAGCGCCAGCTCCTCGAGCGGTACCTCCCGGAGTGGGCGGCGGTGCGAAACAAGCCCCAGCGCAACCCGTACCACCGGTTCACCGTCGACCGACACCTGCTCGAGGCGACGGCAAATGCCGCCACGATGGCCCACCGGGTCTCGCGTCCCGACCTCCTGCTCCTCGGAACGCTGCTCCACGACATCGGAAAGGGATTCCCCGGGGACCACACCGATGTCGGCATGGTGGTCGGCGCGGACATCGCCACCCGCATGGGGCTGCCTCCCGAGGACGTCGCCACCATCGTCACGATGATCCGACTCCACCTGCTGTTGCCGGACACCGCCACGCGGCGGGACCTGGACGACCCGGCCACCGCCCAGCGGGTGGCCGACGAAGTGGGCGACCGCCGGACGCTCGAACTGCTGGCCGCCATGGTCGAGGCGGACAGCCTGGCCACCGGACCCTCGGCCTGGGGTGGATGGAAGGCCGGACTGGTGGCCGACCTGGTCGAACGGACCAACCAGCTCCTGGCCGGCGAGCCCGCACCGCCGCCCACCCCGCTCATCACCGACGACCTCGAGCTGGTCATGGAGACGGTACGCACCCACGGGGTCCCCGCGTTGTCGGTCGATCCTCCCCAGGTGACGGTGGTCGCCCCCGACCGTTCCGGACTGCTGGCCGAGGTGACGGGGGTGCTCGCACTCCACGGCCTGAACGTGCGCTCCGCCGTGGTGGCCGGATCCCACGGCGTCGCCGTCGAGGTCTTCGAGGTCGAGCCGGAGCGGGGTCGCTGGCCCGCCTCGGCCATGTTGTCCAACGACCTCGCCTCCGTCATGGACGGCACCCTCGCGGTCGACGAACAGCTGGCCGCCCGGGCCCACACCTACCGCAATGCGCATCGGACACCGGTAGCTCAGCTGGTCTCCACCCAGGTCACGGTGGACAACAACGCCTCGGACCTCGCCACGGTGGTCGAGGTCCGGGCCGAGGACCTGGTCGGGCAGCTCCACCGCATCACCCGTGCCCTGGTGGCGTGCCACCTCGATGTGACCTCGGCGAAGGTCTCGACGTTCGGATCGGCCGTGGTCGATGCGTTCTACGTCCGGGGTCCGGACGGCCGGAAGCTCACCGACCCGTCGCAGATCGCCGCGGTCGAACAGGCAGTCCACGCCGGAGTCGGCACCTCCGCCGCCGACTGACGGGTGACGCAGGCGTCTCGGAACGTCGCTTGCCGGAGGCGGTACCGGATTGCGCGTCCCTCCTGGTAGATTCGTCGGTGGTACCGCCATGACCCGATCCCACGCACATACCAGTCCGACGAGCCACACCGGACGCCGACGGGTCGCCATGGCCCTGGGCGTGGTGGTCGTCGTGGCCGGCGTCGGAGCCGCCGTGGCGGCCCGCTCGACCGGCGGGCAGGTGGCTGCTGCCCCGACCACGGCGGTGCCGGCCCACACGGTCGTCTCCACACGGCCGTTGGCCATCGTCTCCGTGTCGCCCGTCGACGGGGCCACCAGCGTGGCGTCGGACGCCACACTGACCGTCCAGTTCTCGGAGCCGTTGGCCACCCACACCCCGATGCCCAGCCTCAATCCCCCCGTGGCCGGTTCCTGGCAGCTGCTCACGCCCACGACGGTGGCCTTCGTGGCCGCCGCCCCCCTGATTCCCACATCGACCGAGACGCTCACGGTGCCCGCCGGGACAGGAGGCGTGGAGAGCGCCGGCGGCGTCACCCTCGGCCAGGGGGCCTCGGTCCGGTTCACCGTGGCCGCGGGTACCACGCTGCGCCTGCAACAGCTGCTCGCGCAACTGGGATACCTCCCGGTCGGCTTCGCCCCGGCCGGCGTCGTCACCGCGCCCCAGGAATTGGCCCAGCCCCAGGAGGGCACCTTCACCTGGCGGTTCGCGGAGCCGGCGTCACTGGTGTCACAGTGGACCCCGGGGTCGTCCAACGTGCTGACCAAGGGGGCCGTCATGACCTTCGAGGATACCCACGGTATGACCGCGGACGGACAGGCGGGACCTGCGGTGTGGTCGGCCCTGCTGGCCGACGCAGCCGCGGGCAAGGTCGACGGCGGCGCCTACAACTACGTCTACGTGTCCAAGGCGCTCCCCGAACGGGTGACCGTCTACAGCAACGGCGCCTCCGTCTACACCACGCTGGCCAACACCGGCGTCACCGGTGCCGACACGGCCGTCGGCACGTTCCCGGTGTTCGAGCACCTGACGGTCACCACGATGTCCGGCACCAACCCCGACGGCACGAAGTACCACGACACGGGAATCCCGTGGGTGAGCTACTTCAACGGGGGCGACGCCCTGCACGGCTTCGTCCGACCCGGCTACGGCTATCCGCAGAGCAACGGCTGCGTGGAGATGCCCCCGGCCAACGCCGCCGTGGTCTATCCGTACACGCCGATCGGCACGCTCGTCACCGTCGCCTGACCTGCGGCCGACGACTCGGTACCGCGCCGGTCGTCAGCGGGCCGGGTCAACGGGCCGACGGGAACTTCGGGGCCCGACGTTCCCGCACCGCCCGGACCCCCTCGGCCGCATCTGGCCCGAGGAAGCCGAGCATCTCCAGGGCCAGTGACTCGCCGAACACCGGGGCCGCCTGCAGCATCCACTGGTTCATCACCCGCTTGGTCCACTGCACGGCGGTACGGCTCCCCTCAGCCAGGCGTTCGGCGATGGCCAGCGCCTCGGGCACGACCCGGTCATCTGGCACGCACCGGGTCACCAGGCCGATCCGCTCCGCCTCGACGCCGTCCACGAAGTCCGCCGTCATCAGGTAGTACTTGGCACGGGCCATCCCGCACAGCAGCGGCCACACGAGAGCAGCGTGGTCACCGGCCGCCACCCCCAGTCGGGCGTGCCCGTCGGACAGACGGGCGTTCTCCCCGATCACGCTGACGTCTGCGAGCAGGGCCACCGCCAGGCCAGCACCCACGGCGACCCCGTTGACGGCCGAAACGATCGGCTTGACCGACGCCAACATCTCGTCCACGACGGCCTTGGCGTCCCGCCACTGCTCGAGTGTGGTGGCGTAGTCGGTGGTCATCCGCTCCACCATGGCCAGGTCACCCCCTGCGGAGAACGCCTTCCCTGCGCCCGTGATCACCGAGACCGCCACCGAGTCGTCCCGGTCGACGACGTGCCAGATCTCGGAGAATTCGCGGTGCAGCCGCTCATCGGCCGCGTTCAGCACTTCGGGACGGTCGATGGTGATGAGGAGCACCTGCGGCGACGGTCGGTCGAACCGGAGGTGGACGAAGTCGTCATAGGTGGCGAATGCGGCGGGCAGCGCGTCGGTCATGGGTGCATCTTGGCCGACCTGACCCACTCCGGACTACCCGACCACGCACGAACGGTCGACGACCGGATTCCCCCCGGGCGGCTCCATCGGCGCCGGGCCCTCCGTCGTGATCCCGGGCTTCGTGGGCGCCGGGCCGTAGGCGACGAGGGGCCACGGCCCACAGGAACTCCCGACCGACCCCTCGCTGGGCCGCCGCCCATGCCGTGGGACCGCCGATGCACTCGCGTGCGGCGCCCCACATCCGATGGCACCCGTCGCGTTCATGCCGTCGGGGCCTCCCCGCCTTCCCACAGCACGCGGAGCCGGGGCAGGACCGATTCCCCCAGACCGGCGATCTGCCGGCGCACCGCGGACGGCGGGAGGCCCGGCAGGTGCACCCGCAGGTTGACGGCGTCGGCTCCGGATTCGATCCAGGCCGCATGGAGCAGACGTGCCAGTTCCTCGGGGTCCTCTGCCGTGACCGTCTGGTCGTCGGGGAACGACACTCCCGTACCGGCGTAGCCGTCGTACACGTCCCGCTGCCGTTCGATCTCCGCGGTGGGCCGGGTGCCGAGCCACACCCGCCGGATGGCGACCTTCGGTCGGGTGCCGCCGGCTGCGTCGTACGCATCCCCGATGAGCCGCAGCCGTGCGACGGTCGACATACCCTCGGACAGGGTGCCGGCCCCACAACGGGCGGCCCGCCTGGCCGCCCCGGGCGAGGCGGCCGCGCTCAGCACGGGGATCGGCCGCTCGGCACAGTCCTGCAGGGCCCGATCGCCCGCGAGGTGGCGCAGGTCCCGACCGTGGAGCATGTCGACGATGCGAGGGAGTCCGGCCGTGAACCGGGGGACGGCGTCGGCGAGGTCGACCCCCAGTGCCTCGAAATCGAGCGGCAGGGCACCCGTGGCCACTCCGAGCCCGACCCGACCCGGGTGGCGGGCGCCCAGCCAGGCCACCTCCTCGGCCAGTTGGGCAACCGGGCGGAGCGGGAGCAGGACCGGACAGGCCGCCACCCAGCCGGTCGTCGTCTCCTCGAGGATGAACGTGGCCACCTGCAGAGGATTGGGCAGGTAGCCGGCGAACCCTCCGTGGTGCTCACTGGTCATGATCCCGTCGAAGCCGGCCGACAGTGCCATCCGCGCCTGGTCACACAGCTCGCCGAGCACCCCGCGGGCGTCCGACCCGTCGTGCGGGTACAGGCGGAGGGAGATCGAGCCCCGGGCGAACGGCGCGGCGGACGCTGTCACGAGCCGGTTCCCCACCTCACCCGCCGAGCAGCGGATGGGACAGCCCGAGTTCGGTCAGGGTGCGGCCGGGGTCGCGAGGCTCGGAGACCGCCGGATCCGCGTCCGGAAGTCGGAACACGTACAGGTTCCAGTACCGTGCGAGGTCGGCCGACGCGATGTCCGCGTAGAGCCGTTCCTCCACGTCGGCGCACCGGGTGAAGCCGGCCTCCGCGAACCGCTCCGTCCACCACTCGAACGAGGCGATGCAAAGGTGACCCTCGACCAGCTCGCCGTCGGCATCCACGGCCAGGTCGACCTCGGGGACCGGGCCGCGGTAGTCCGGGCCGAGGTCGGCGTAGTGGCCGACCCGGTCGGGGCGCACCTTCCCCTCCAGATGCCCGTCGGGGCCGGATCGGTTGGGCCCGAAGGACGGGATCGTGGCGTACAGGTGTCCACCGCACACCCGGGCCAGCTCGGCCAACGCGTCCGGTACCCGGTCGGGCGGCAGGTGCTCCAGGACCTCCAGGGCGCACACCAGATCGAACGTGCCGTCGGGCCACGGGAGCCCGGCGAACAGGTTGGCCACCCGTAGGTGGCCGACCGCGCCGGGCGTGGCGTGGTCGACGGCGAAGCGACTGAGATCGCACCCCTGGGCGTCGATCCCCCGCTCGCGGAGCACCTCGACCAGGTAGCCGGTGGCGCAGCCGACATCGAGGGCGGTGGTCACCCGGAAGTTCCGCCACAGCAGCCAGCCGGCGATGTCGGCGTTCGAGGCGATCCGGTCGTAGCGGGCGTAACCCGATCGGCCCTGGCGGTCGCCCGTGGCATCCCGGCCCTCGCCGAAGTAGGCGCCGCCGTAGGCGTCGGGCACCCCGGCGCGGCGGGCCTCGGCCACGGCAGCGGCCCGCTCGGCAGCCGCCGTCAGCTCGGCACCGCACCGGGCCACCAGGGCGCGGAGCCGACCGTGTCCGGCGGCGAGTTCGATCAGT
>JAKAZC010000122.1 GCA_021826655.1 Actinomycetes bacterium
CAACGGCTACCGGGGGGCGCTCTACCTCGAAGTGGTGCCCCTCTCCTTCGCCATCCGCGTGCGCGAGGACCTCACCTTGAACCAGCTCCGCCTCTCGGTCGGGCGGCCCATGCTGAGCGACGCCGAGATCGTCGCGGCCCACGAGCGCGAACCGCTGCTCTACCGCGACGGCGTCCCCCTCGATTCCGACCACCTCACGATCGCCGACGGTCTCTTCCTCGGTCTCGATCTCCGGGGCGACGCCGCGGGCCGGGTCGGCTACAGCTCGCGCGAGAACGCCCCGCTCCTCGACCTCGCCGGGCCGGGCCGGATCGCACCGGGGCCCTACTGGGACCCGGTGGTGCACGAGCACGGCGACCGGGTGATCCTGTCGCCCAAGCGCTTCTACCTGCTCATGTCCGACGAAGCGGTCAGCGTCCCGCCCGGCCTCGCCGCCGAGATGACCGCCTACGACCCGACGAGCGGGGAGCTCCGCACGCACTACGCGGGGTTCTTCGACCCTGGCTTCGGGTACGACCCGGCCGGCCGGTTCAAGGGGTCGCGGGCCGCGCTCGAGGTCCGGGCCCACGACGTGCCGTTCATGATCGAGCACGGGCAGCCGGTGTGCAAGCTCACCTTCGAGCGGATGCTCGAAGAACCCGAGATACTGTACGGGCCGGGGATCGGCTCGTCGTACCAGCAACAGGTGGAGACCCTCAGCCGGTACTTCCACCCGGCGGCCGACTGACGGAGGAGGGGACGTGGTCGGACGCCATCGGGTCGGAGAGGTGCTTCCCTACCGTCCCGTCCCCTTCTTGGACCCCGTCGACGAGTTCTTCTGGACGAGCGGGGCCGATGGCCGGCTGCGGATGGTCCGGTGCCGCGACTGCGCCACCTACATCCACCCGGCGGCGCCCGTCTGCCGCCGCTGCCACGGGACGTCCGTGGGTCCCGAGGTGGTGAGCGGTCGGGGCCGGGTCGCCACCTTCACCGTCAACCACCAGCCGTGGATCCCCGGATCCGAGCCCTACGTCATCGCACTGGTGGAGCTGAACGAGCAGAAGGGCCTGATCCTCACGACGAACCTGGTCGACGTCGACGGGGACGACGTGTCGATCGGGATGGAGGTGGAGGTGGTGTTCGAGCACGCCAACGAGGTCTGGTATCCGCTGTTCAGGCCGGTCGGCCCCGCAGGGCCGACCGGGCCGGCAGCCGACGGGACGGGCGGGGGAGCCGCGGTGAGCGGAGCGGGGGAGGCGATCGGGTGACCACCCTCGGGGAGCGTCAGGCGTACATCTCGGGCATCGGGCAGTCCGAGATCGGCCGGCGGACCGGCCTGAGCGAGATGACCCTCACCGTGCAGTCTGCGCTGGCCGCGATCGACGACGCGGGCCTCCGGATCGACGAGATCGACGGGGTGTCGACCTATCCCGGGGGTGGCCGGGGGACGGCGATGGGCGGGTTCGGCGGCCCGGGCCCGACCGACGTCATCGACGCCATGGGGCTGTCGGTCGACTGGTACCAGGGCGGCGCCGACGGCGCGGCCCAGCTGCAGGCCGTCGTGAACGCCTGCATGGCGATAGCGAGCGGCCTCGCGCGCCACGTGCTCGTCTACCGGACGGTGACCGAGGGGACGGCCCAGGGCACCGGCGGCCGTCAGGTGATGGGGAGGGTGGCCGAGCGGGTCTCGGGGCCGGCCAAGTACCTGTTCCCGTACGGATCGGTGTCGGCGACGTGCTGGCTCGCACCGCTCGCTCAGTACCACATGCACCACTTCGGCCTCACCCGGGAGAAGCTGGCCCAGATCGCGCTCAACGGGAGGCGGAACGCCGCCCGGAACCCCAAGGCGATCCTCCGGGCCCCGCTCGACATGGACGACTACTTGAGCGCCCGGATGATCTCATCGCCGCTGTGCCTCTTCGATTGCGACCTGCCGTGCGACGGATCGACGGCCTTCGTCATCTCCCACGTCGACACCGCGCCCGATGCCCGCCACGTGCCCGTCCACGTCAACGCCCTCGGGACCTCGGCCCGCGGGCGGCCGTCGTGGGACCAGTGGGAGGACCTGGCGACGTTCCCCGGTCGCAGCCCGGCCGAGCAGATGTGGAACCGGACCGAGCTGACGGTGGGCGACGTCGACGTCGCCCAGCTGTACGACGGCTTCTCCATCATCACCGTGCTCTGGTTGGAGGCGCTCGGGTTCTGCGGGACCGGGGAGGCGGGCGACTTCCTCGGCGACGGATCGCGCCTCGCCCTCGACGGGGAGCTGCCCCTCAACACGAGCGGCGGCCAGCTCTCCGCGGGCCGCCTGCACGGCCTCGGATTCGTGCACGAAGCGGTCGTGCAGCTCCGCGGGGACGGGGGGGAGCGCCAGGTCCCCCGCCAACCCGAGGTCGCGGTCGTGGCCAACGGGGCCGGGTCGACGGTGGGGTGCCTGTTGCTGACCCGGGGGATCCGCTGACCGCCCGGTCGCCGCGCCCCCGGTCGCAGCGCTCCCGGTCGCAGCGCTCCCGGTGACCCCGGGTCGCCGCGCTCCCGGCCGCCGCCCTCAGTCGCCGCGGACCGCTCGCCGCCGGCCCCGCCAGGCACTCGCGGCGAGGATCAGCGCGACGAGCACGGGCAGCGAGATCACCGCGGCGACCCGCTCGTGGCGAAGGGCATACGAGGCCCCGACGACGGCCAGGGTGGCGACGAAGAGCTCCGGCGTGTCGCCGACGGCGAGGTCCCACCAGAACCGTCCGAACGCCCGGGCCGCCCGGGCGAGGAGCCTGGTCACCGGTCGCCGACCTCCGACCCCGCCCGGGCCTGTCCGCCCAGCGAGGGCTCGCCGGGCGGGTTCGGTGCGGGGGGAGTGACCGCCCGGAGCGCGGCCACGGCCAGGGCCGTGACTCCGGCGAAGATCCCGACGAGGACCGGGATGGCCAGGTCGGCCCCGGGCCAATGGACACCCGCACCCTCGCCGACCCAGAAGAGCCCGAAGCTGGTGAGCATGATCCCCACCCCGGTCTTGATCGTGTTCTCGGGCACCTCCGACAGCTGCCGGGTGACCATCGCCCCGACGGCGGCGACCAGCACGGCCGCCACCGCGGCGGTGCCGGCCGCCAGCCCGAGGCGGTGCTGGCTGGCGCCGAGCCCGACGACGACCAGCACCACCTCGATCCCTTCGAGGAACACCCCCTTGAATGCCACGGCGAAGCCGACACGGTCCCGCCCCGGGCCCCTTCCGGCCTCCCGGAGCTCCCTGGTGGTCTCCTCGAAGATGGCGTCCTCGTCGTGCAGCGCCTTGTTCCCGCTGGCCCGCAGGATCGCCTTTCGGAGCCACGACATGCCGAGCGTGAGCAGGAGTGCCCCGACCACCACCCGGAGCGTGTCGAGCGGCACGTAGTGGACGAGCGGCGGGCCGACCAGGCCGACCAGGGCTCCGAGCACGCCGAGTGCCGCGAGCGCGCCCTCCATCGCCGACCGCCATCCGCGTGACACCCCGACGGCGACCACGATGGTGAGGGCCTCGACCATCTCGACCGTGCTGGCCCCGAACACGGCCAGGATGAGGACGACGGTCGAGGAGGTGTGCATGGGTTTGGTGTGGTCGCTCCGGGGAGCCCGCCCCGGCGGTCCGCGTGGTTGAGCAGATCATGGCACGCGGGTCCGGTGACCCCGTTGCGCCCGTGGGTGATCGGGACTAGAAGGGACGCGTTCGGGCACGGCCCGCCGGGGAGGCGAGCCGGCTGTCCGGACGCCCGGAGGGGAGCATGGCGGTCCAGCTCGACCACACGATCGTCTTCAGCAGGGACAAGAAGTCGTCGGCCGAGTTCATCTCGACGATCCTGGGGCTCGCTCCACCGACGCCGTTCGGTCACTTCATGAGCGTCGAGCTCTCCAACGGCGTCACCCTCGACTACGACGACCGCGAGACGTTCCCGCCCCAGCATTACGCGTTCTTGGTGACCGAGCCCGAGTTCGACGAGATCTTCGCCAGGGTGACCCGCCGAGGCATCGCCTACTTCGCCGATCCGTCACATCGCGAGGCCGGCAGGATCTCGGAGCGCCACGGGCGTGGCTTCTACTTCTCCGACCCGGACGGTCACAACATGGAGGTCCTCACCCGCCCGTACGGGGCCTGAGTGTGGGACGCCCCCGGGTCCCGGAAGGTCGCCGCCACGATGCGGTGACGGGCGGGGTGGAGATCGTGCGGGTGTACGGGGACCCCGGACGCAGGGCGGGCGAGCACCGGGTCCTCGTCGACCGGCTCTGGCCGCGCGGCGTGGCCAAGGATTCTCTCGACTTCGACGAATGGGCCAAGGACGTCGCACCGAGCACCGAGCTTCGGCGCTGGTACGGTCACGACCCGGAGCGCTTCGGGGAGTTCTCCCGCCGCTACCGCGCCGAGCTCGGCCGGTCGCCCGGAGCGGAGGCCGTGGCGGCCCTGCGCGAGCCGGCCGGGCACGGGACCCTGGTCCTGCTCACGGCGACCCGCGACGTCGAGCGATCGGGGGCGGCCGTGCTTCGATCCGTCGTGGTGACGGCGGGCGGCCGCTCGCGCAGGGGGCGGGAGGCCTCGTCCCCGCGCCCCACCCCCCGGGCCGGCCCCTGAGGAGGACCTCGACGCCGACCCCGACCCCGACGGGCCGTTCGTTCACGTCGTCGAAGACCGGTGCGACTCGCCGGACAGGCTCGCGACGACGACGTCGGCGATCCGCCGCTGGCCGGCGGCGTCCGGGTGGGCGGCGCGCCGGACGTAGCCGTGGAGGTCGGCGATCGCGGCGGCGCCGGAGGAAGCGGACCGGAGGCATGCGCCGAGGATGCACGCCTTGGATGCGCCCGCCACCGCGACGTCCCCGACCAGCTTGGACCGGGGCATCCATTCCCCGCTGAGGACGTCGGGCGACGTCGTGCACATCTCGTGTCCCCGGAACGCCTGCCCGATGTCGACGAAGCTCACCTTCCCCACCCCGACCCCGGCCCGTGCAGAGGCGACGGCCTCTCGAATGGTCTGGTTCAGCTCCTGCTGCAGGAACCGGGCGGCCGCGTACGCCGCGTCCCGGTTGAGCGCCAGGCCGGCGCACACCAGGTTGACGTCGACCTGGGTGGCGCCGCCAGCGACGACGCGCCGCGACACGCTGGTCGGGGAGAATTCCGCAGGTGCGGGGATCGGCTGGTAGTAGTCGAGCACCGCCACCCGACCGGCGTGGGGCGCGACCTGGTCGATGATGGCCGTCAGAGCGGTCCGGAGGTGGTCGAGCCGCAGCGCGACGCTCGGGGCCAGCCGGCCGCCCACCAGTTCCGGGACACCACCGGCGCGCACCACGCGTCCCCCGGTGGTGCACGCCGGCGCCGATAGGCCCCCGGCCAGTCGGTCGGTGAGCTCGTGGAGCAGGCAGCTCGAGAACCCCAGATCGTCCGCGCCGACCTGAACGGTCACCAGCCGGGCCGGATCGGTTCCCAGCTTCAGCTCGTCCTCGATCGTGATGGCGCGCTCGGGGCAGGTGAGCATTCCCCGGCGGGCGGCCTCTTGGGGTGATATGAGCGGCGCCCAGCTCGTACTCGGGCATCCCGCTGAGGATCTGGCGCATCATCTCGGAACATCAGCCGGGCGATGTGGGACCCGACGCACCGGTGGGGCCCGAGCCCGAACGACACGTGCCGGTTCGGGAACCGGTCGGCGACGAACCGCTCGGAGGACGACCCTCGCCCAGCTGGCCGGCGCGTCGACCCGGCCGCCCATATGGTCACGCGTTTCCGCGGGAACGTCGGCGCCGCCCCGACGTCGCCGCCCCGCCGGACGACCTGCCGCCGTGCTACGCCCGGGGGGCGTCGCCAGACTGTGAGGACGACCTCGTGCGCCCCTCGGGATTCGAACCCGAAACCTGCGGATTAAGAGTCCGTTGCTCTGCCGTTGAGCTAGAGGCGCACGGTCATTGTACCCGCGGCCCGCGGCCCCGGGTCGCCCGGCCGACGAGCCCCCCGCCTCATCCTGCGGAGCCGCTCCTCGGGGGGGTGTCGCGGAACCGGACCCGGGCGAGCTGGGTCGCCTGGGCGACCAGCCGGCCACGGGAGTCCCAGACCTCGCAGACCTCGTCGCACATGCCCCCTTCGACGAGGCGTGCCCGTTGCCGGGCCCGCAGCGGACCCGGGGACGGAACGGCCCGGACGTACGCTGTGAGCTGGAGCGTCGGGACCCAGCCCGCCGACCCCAGTTCGAGCGTCGCCGGGGGCAGGGAGTCGGCGAAGTACAGGAGCGACAGGGGGTCTGCCGGGCGGTGGTCGGCGAATTGGAGCCAGGCGCCCACCTCGGGGACCCCGCTCGGCCCGGCCCTGTGGATGCCGGTCGCCTTCGGGTCGGGCCGTACCTCCACCACCTCCATGATGTCGAGCGTGAAGCCGGGGCCGGCGTCGGGACCCATGCGCGCGCACTCCTCCATCGGGGGCAGGGCGATCGGGGGGCAGTCCGCCCAGAGGGGCTCTGCCAGGGGATCGAGCCGGCCGAGGACGAACGAGGCGTCGACCTGCACGCGCCCTCCCTGCACGAGCGTGGCGCCGACCTGGCTGGCGTTCCGCCCCAACCTGCTGATCCGGGTCGTCACCGTGGCAGGACCCGGTGCCGGCGCCTGCACGTACGTGGCACTGGCTGCGAGAGGGTCGCGGTGGTCGTGACCGGCGCCGGTCACCGTCTCGACGGCGGCACGGGCCAGGACGGCCAGCAGGTAGCCGCCGTTGGGCTTCCCTCCCACGGTCCACGTCGGGTGGAGGTCCGCCCCGTAGACCTGGTCCGCCCCGTGGAGGTTCGCCCCGAAGCCCTGGTCCGCCCCGGCCGGCGGGTCCGGCAGGGGGAGCCTGGTCACCGCGGTCACATCGTCGAACGCCGCCACGGGCCGGACGATACCGGTCTCGGCCCCGCCGGACGGGCACGGCCGGCCGGCTGCCGTTACCCTCGGGCCTGCGATGTTCGGAACGAGATGGGTGATCGGGGGGCCGGCGTCCTCGCCGGCCGGCTCCGCCGGTGCTGCGGCGTGACCTCTTCACGGGTCCGTGCACGGGCCGGCGTGGGCCGGCGAGCCGCCGAGGTCGGGGCGGCTGCCCTGGCGGCCCAGTACGTGCCGAGCATCGCGGTGCTCGGCCAGTGGTCGCGCCTGCGGGCCGCCGGCGACGGCCTGTGCCGGTGGCGCGGCCCCGACGCCCCCCCGATCGCGCTCACCTTCGACGACGGGCCGAGCCCCGAGGCGACGCCCCCGGTGCTCGACCGGCTCGACGAGCTGGGATGGCCGGCGACGTTCTTCTGCCTGGGTTCCCTGGTCGAGCGGGAACCCGACCTCGTCGCCGAGATCGTCCGTCGGGGCCATCAGGTCGAGACCCACGGTTACCGGCACGACCACCACCTCCTCCGCTCGCCACGCTGGATCGTCCGCGACCTGCGGGCCGCCCTCGCGGCGATGGAGCGCTGCGGGATCCGGCCGACCTTCTACCGGCCGACCTTCGGCCAGGCCACCGGGACGACCCTCGCGGCCGCCCGGTGGCTGGGGCTCCGGACCATCCTGTGGTCGGCCTGGGGGAGGGAGTGGACGACCACCGATCACCGGCGGGTGGCGCGCCTCGTGGCCTCGGGGCTGAGCGGCGGCGCGATCGTGCTCCTGCACGACAACGACGCGTTCGGCCCCCCGGGCATGTGGCGGGTCGGGCTCCGGTCCCTCGACCTCCTCGCGCCCGAGGTCGAGCGGCGGGGGCTGGTGCCGGTCACGATGAGCGACCTGGTGGGCGGCGTCCCGGCCGTCGCGGGTGCATCGTGAGGATCGCCATCGCCTGCGACCATGCCGGGTTCCGGCTGAAGTCCGCCGTCGCCAGAGCCGTGAGCGAGGCGGGCCACGAGGTTCTCGATCTCGGGACCTGGTCGGAGGACCCCGTCGACTATCCGCCGATCTGCGCCCGGTGCGCCCGGGCCGTCGTCCTCGGCGAGGCCGATCGGGGCATCGTCATCGGGGGGAGCGGCCAGGGCGAGGCCCTGGCCGCGAACAAGGTGCGCGGCGCCCGCGCCGCCCTGTGCCACGACGAGTACACGGCCCGGTTCGCCCGGAAGCACAACGATG
>JAKAZC010000123.1:0-875 GCA_021826655.1 Actinomycetes bacterium
GGGGGGAGCATCAGGTCCCCCGTCGTCACGACGTCGCCACGGTCCGCCGTGATTTGGCGTCCGACCCGCTCGAGATCGAGGCAGACGTGGCCGAGCCGGGTGGCCCGTGCCACCAGGGCCAGCGCCACCAGTGACCCGTCCGATGCGCTCGGCTCCGCACGGAGGGCGGCCGCCGCCAGATGGACCTCGAACGGGCCGACCACGTCAGCGGCGGACAGGTCGGCGAGCACCCGTTCGACCCGCTCGGTGGACCACGCCGCCGCCTCCGGTGGTCGGGCGCTCACGGCCGTCCGCCCGGGGCGTACCGGCCGGCGAGGAGGTCGCTGAGCGACAGGATCAGTGCGGGATCGATCTCCCAGGTGAACACGCCGTGCGGGTGGCCGTCGACCACCGCGACGCCCGGACCGGTCATCCCGCGCACGAAGAGGTACGCGACCCCGCCGACCGCCGTCGTTCCGGCGGCCGGCCGGAGTTTCCAGCGCAGGTACCGGTGGAGCGCCACCGCGTAGAGGAGTGCCTGGAGGGGATAGTGGTGGTCGGTCATCGCCCCGGCGAGCCCCTCGCCGCCGTACGCGTCCGCCCGCAGCGGGGCACCGGGGCGCTGCAGCCGGTTGGTCTTGTAGTCGGCGACCACGAACCGGTCGGACCCGTCGTCGGCCCGGACCCTGGCGACGAGGTCGATCGAACCGGTCAGGTACCCGGCGAGCTCGACGTCGACGGACCCGTCCGCCAGCGCCCCGGCCCACGGGGCGAGCGGATGGCCGTCGGGGAGGTGCGCCGCCACCAGGCGCCCGACGGCGGCCACGGTCGGGTGGGTGCCCGGAGCGCCCAGGCGGAGGTCGAAGGCCAGCTCGTCCAGTCGGCGGGCCCGGTCC
>JAKAZC010000123.1:885-7908 GCA_021826655.1 Actinomycetes bacterium
CCGGCGAAGAGCGGACCGAGCGGTGAGGCGATCGCGGCGTGCAGCCCCTCGACCAGCAGTGACGTGCCGTCGACCCCGGCAGGTGCCAGGGACCCGAGGTCGATGCCCCGCCGACGGCTCACATCCGTGACCGCGTCGTGGAGGACCTCGTCGAGGTCGGGGGCGGCGAAGTCCACCACCTCGAGGACGCCGTGCACGAAGGTACCGAACGCCGTTCCCGCGCCCAGCAGCTCGAATGCCGGGGTCGACGGGGCCGCCCACCGGAAGTCGCCGGACCCCGTCGGCGAGCCCTCGGCGACGGCCTCGTCCTCCGCACCACGGTCCGAACCACTCGGGTCGTAGGGATCGACCCGGTCCTGGGCGGCGCGTCGCGTGATCGACGTGAACGACCATCGGGACACAGAACGGTCGAGGGACCTGGCGAAATCGGCCACTTCGAGCGGGGGGGGACGGCGCCGGGCCGACGGGTCGGACCACGGTCCCGCCCGCAGTCCACGCTCCGGGACCACGGTGACACGGATGGTCCCGTGGGAGTCCTCGACCAGTGGGGCAAGCGCGTCGGCGATGCCCCCGTCGTCGGGCAGCGTCATCCTGGCGTCCCGCGGCCGCGGCGGATCCTGGTCGCGCGCGACCAGCACGCCGTCCGGCCCACGGGCGAACAGCACGCGGGTCAGGGCGTTCGACTTCGAATTGCCGTTGCGCGCCCACCACACGGCGGTGAGGTGCCTGGCCCGGGTCAGTGCGACGTAGAGGACACGCAGGCGCTCCCCGCTCTCCTCGGTCGTGGCGATGTCCTTGCGGACCTGGAGCGCCTTCCGGTCCGGCCACTCCCCGGTGCCGGTCACGTCGAGCGTGCGTGCACCGGTGTCCGGATCGGTGTAGACGAGCGCCGTCCGGTTGGCCGGCCTGCGCCACAGCATCGGCAGGCAGACGACGGGGAACTCGAGGCCCTTCGCCTGCCACACGGTAGTGATCTGCACCGCGGCCGCCTCCGACTCGATCCGCCGGGCCGTCACGTCGGTGTCGGCGTCGGCGTCGGCGCCACCATCGGGGGGGGCGTCCAGCGTGGCCAGCAGCCCGGCGACACCGGACCGCCCCTGGGGGGCTCCGAGATGGAGGATCTCGGCGAGGTGGTCGAGATCCGTCACGTTGCGGTCGCCGTCCGGCCGGCCCAGGACCCGGGCGACCACGTCGGACTCCTGCCACACCTGGCCCAGGACCTCGGCCACCGGGTGGTCGGCGAGACGGCCCGACCACGTCATCAGGCTGTCCTGGAGTCCGGAGAGCTCCTCGTCGTCCATCGACGCCACCAGCCCGACCGTCCGGCCGACGAACCACGACAGGGCGAACATCCGTACCCGGCGCGGGTCGCCGGGTCGCTCCATGGCGACGAGGAGGTAGCGGAGCTGGACGGCCGCCTCCGAGGCGAGCACGGTGCCCGACCCGGCCACCACCGCCGGGATGCCCTCGCTCCGGAGCGCGGCCTGGATGTGCCGTGCCTGGTCCCACCCGGTCACGAGCACGGCCACGTCCGACGGGACGAGCGGCCGGAGGTCCCGGGTCCGCTGGCCGTTCGGGATCCGGGCGGTCTCCAGGAGCCGGCGGACGTGGGCCGCCAGGTCCCGCTCGATCAGGACGCCCACCGCGTCGTTGTCCACCTTGCCGTTGTCGTCGCGGGGCAGGTCGGGACCGATGGCGAGCCGGAGGTCGAGGCCCGACAGCGACCGTCCCGCAGCGTCGACCAGGTGGCGTTCACGGTTCACCTCGGCCGGCTCGACCGGTACGTAGCGGATCGACGGGTGCCCGAACGACGCCCCCTGCAGCAGCGCGCGCACCGACTCGAGACACCCGCCGTCCGCCCGCCAATTGGTGGTGAGGGTCCGACGCCCGGTGTCGCCGTCCCCGTGGAGCGCGTGCAGGTAGACGGCGATGTCCGCCCCCCGGAACCGGTAGATGGCCTGCTTCGGGTCACCCACCAGCACCAGGGTGCTGCCGGAGCCGGGACGGCCGAAGAGCGACGAGAAGATGTCCCACTGCACACGGTCGGTGTCCTGGAACTCGTCGATCAGCACCACCTTGAACCGGGCCTGCATGGCGGCGATGACCGCAGCCGCGTGCGGGCTCCGCAGCGCGATACGTAGCTGGACCAGCACGTCGTCGAATCCGATGGTCCCCTCGGCCAGGCGGCGCGCCTCCAGCCGCCGCAGTGCGTCCTCGACGAGCTCGCGCACCAGGAGGAACCGCTCGGCGACGGCCGGGTCCGAGCCGTCGGGGACGAGGACGAGGTCGGGTCCGCCGAGCTTCTTCCCGGTGGCGTTCCGCACCACCGAGAGCCGGGGGAAGTCGCCGGCATCCAGATCGCGGCCCGACGCCGCGGCGAGCGCGTCGGCGCAGGCCGACCTGACCAGCCCGTCGGAACTGGCGACGAGCCGGGCGTCGGGGTCGATCGCCGGCGTCAGGCCCAGCGTCCGGCGGATCTGGGTCGCGAACCCGTGGATGGTGGAGATCGACGCCGCGTCGAAGTCCGCGACGGCGCGCTCCAGCCGGTCCCTCCGGCCGTCACGGTCGTGCGAGGCCAGGTGGCGGACCAACCCGCTCTCGCTCGAGAGGGGGTCCGGACCCGCCAACGCCGAGGCCGCGTCGATCATCTGCTCGCGGATCCGGGATCGGAGCTCCGCGGTCGCCGCCCGGGTGAAGGTGACCATGAGGAGGTCGGACGGGGACAGGGCGCGCTCCGCCAGGTAGCGCGTCGCCAGGGCCGCCAGGGTGAAGGTCTTACCGGTGCCCGCGCTGGCCTCGATGGCGAACCGACCCTCGGGCAGGTCACCGTAGAGGTCGAACGGCACGTCCGGTCCCGCCGACGTCACGGGTACGCCTGGCTCGTCGCCGACACCGCGTCCCACAGGTAGTGCGCCCAGCGTTCCACCCTCCCGCCCGGACCGTCGGGGTCCGACGGTCCGGGCGGGAGGTCGAGCAGCTCCCGGTAGCCCAGGTCCGGGTAGAAGAAGGCGGTGGCCGTCCGCTGACCGTCCCCGCCGCCCCTCGGGTGCTTCCACGTCCCGTGATCACCCTGGCCGGAGGCGATCGACCTCGACACCGCGGGGAACAACGGGAGCGGCTCCCGCATCCCGGCGCGGAAGCAGTGCACGGCGACGCCCAGGGCGTCGCGTGCCACGGCCGCCGGGTCGTCGACGTCGCCGCGTACGCACAGGTCCACCGCGGCCACCGGATCGTCCCCGGCGCCGCGGCTGAGAACCAGCGAGCGCCACGGTCGGGCCGGGTCGGTGGCGACGAGTGCCGTCAGGTCGAGCCACGCCTCGAGTTCGAAGGCCGGTTTCGGGCGCGTGAACAGCACGCGGGCCGGACCTGCCGGCGGGCCGGCCAGTCGGAGCGGTACCGACCCGATCAGGAGGGTGCCGTCCGCCAGGCCGACCTCGATCTCCACCAGCTCGGGTTCACCCGTCCCGACACCGCGGCGTGCGGCCTCGGTGAGCAGCGCCCCGACGGCGGCGAACAGGGTGGTGGTGACTCCCTGTTCGAGGGAGCCCGGGGGGAGGGTCCCGATCCGCCGCTCCACCTCCAGCCACTCGTCGTCGGAGGCACCCGCCAGCCTGGCATCGAGCAGCCGTCGACCGAGACCGGACAGCTCGAGCGGGCCGACCTCCACCGGCAGATCGATCTCTTCGTCGTCCTCGTCGCAGGGGAAGGCCACCTGGAGGGACGCCGTGGCGAACGCGGCGACCGGGTCGACCAGGAACGAGCGCAGGGCGTCGAGCTCGATGATGTCCGAGGTGGGGCCCGTCACGACCGGGCGCGCTTCCGGCCCCACGGGGACGTGGGGAGTTCGCCGGGCGGCGGCCCGCTCCCTGTCCGCCGGGTCGAAGCTCCACACCCCGTCGTCGAGGAGCCTGCCCCGCACGAGACAGGCCTCGTCGAACGAATGTCGGGGATGGGACAGCTCGAGCCGCCCACGGAGGTCGTCGCGGTCGGCCGGGGGCACCCCGAGCACCACGGCGTCGAAGAGCTCGGCCCCGGCGACGACCCGGGGGACGGGGTGGTTCGACCGGACATCGTGTCCGTTGCGCACGACCACCAGGTGCTCCCCGGCCATCAGGACCGCCTCGAGCAGTGACTGACGGAACTCGATCCTCCGGTCCGGGTCACCCACGCGTGGGACTGCGGCGACCAGGTCGGCGGCATCGGGGGCAGGGGTCCCGATGTGCTCCTGGTCCAGCCCGAGGATGCAGACGACCCGGTACGGCACCCACCGGAGCGGTGCCATCGAGGTGACGGTGACGCCACCGCGGAAGAAGTCCGGTCGGCCCGGCTCGCTCCCGATCTTGCCGTCCACGAGGCGACGGACGTCGCGCAGGTCGAGCAGCGGCCCGGGTCCGTCGTCGGTGGATCCCGACGCATCCAGCAGCTCGTCGAGCATGCGGTGCAGGGCGTCGAGCTGCCACGAAGCACCGTCCGGTGCGGCCAGCAGGGCCGTCGTCACCTCGCGGATCCGACCGACCCAGTGCACGGCGGGGTGGCGGTCCGACCCGGCCCACTCGGCGAGCTCGGCGAGTCGGCCGACGACCGCGGCGAGCGATCCGAGGACCTCGGCGTCCCCACTCTCGACCTCCGTCGGAGCGACGTCACCGATCGCCAGCGCCAGCCCGTCACCGGAGACGGCCGCACCCAGCAACAGCCGGTCCAGGGCGGACCGCCACGTGTTGCCCCCCACGGTCCGGGGCATGTCGAACTCCGACCGATGGTCGGTGTCGAGGCCCCAGCGCACCCGCGTCGTCGCCACCCAGTCCACGACGACGCCCAGGGTCGCGTCGTCGAACCCGAAGCGCTCACGTACCGGTGCCGACGTCAGGAAGTCGAGCACCGGCGCCACCTCGAACCGGCCCGATGCGAGCTGGAGCAGGTCGGCCACCGCGCCCAGCACGGGGTTCGCCGTCCGGATCGACCGGTCGGCGATCCGGTACCGGAGCGACGGCGCCCCGACCGGTCGCTCCGGTCCGTATTCCGCAGCGGCGGTCGACGAGGGACCGAACGCCGCTTCGACGAGGGGCGCGAACGATTCCAGGCCGGGACAGACGACGAGGACGTCCTCCTCGGCCAGCGACGGATCGTCGGCCAGGAGGTGCAGGATCGCGTCACGGGCCACCTCCGCCTCGCGCATCGGACCGAAACAGGCGTGGAGCCGGATCGAGCGGTCGCCCGGATCCACGTCGGTGGGTGTCGGCCGACGGTTCCCCCGGATATCGGCCTGGAGCCTGCCGAGGAGGGTCGTCGGCCCCCGGTCGGTGAGGTCCGGGTCCTCGACCCATTCGGGCACCGGGAGCCCCACCGCCTCCTCGTCCGCCAGGAGCAGGGCCGTCTCCCGTGCCGACCGGCCCCAAACCTCGAGCAGGGGCTGGGCGATCGCGTCGCCGGACCGGTCGTCGGCCCGCATCCTCGGTCTGGCGCCCGGACGCGGGCCCGCAGCACGCACCAGATCGCCCGAGTCGAGCCGGCACGGGGCGATGAGGAACACCTCGACCGTCCGGTGGGTACCGACCGCCGTGAGGAGTTCGATGAACTCGTGGCCCGGCAGGGTGGTGAAGCCGAAGAGCACCAGGCGTCGGGGCAGGTCCAGTTCGAGCGCGTCACGGCGCACGGCGTCGAGGAGCCCCGGCAGGCGTTCGGGCGGGCTTGGGGTCCCGATGCGCTCGTGCAGGCGGTTCCACACGGACGGCTGCCACGCCAGGTGGGCGGGCAACGCCTCGGCACAGCCGTCGACCGCCCGTCCCTCGGCCCAGGCACGGACCATGTCCGGCCGGTGCAGGTGGTACCGGTCGAACAGGTCGGCCACGGCGCGGACCCGAGTGAACCGCGAGGCCCCTCCGGCGAGCCGGGTGAAGGCCGGTTCGCGTCCGTCCGACGAGAGTTCCTCGTAGACCTCGAGCAGAGGCCACACCATCCGGTCGATGTCCCACGGATCCGGATCGCCATCGGTGGCGGCCGCCAGGACCTTCGACCGGAGCGTCCCCGGGTAGGCGTGGACGACGTTGGCGGTCACCCCGTCCCCGGACCCGTCAGCCGAGGACCCCAGGTACCTCGCCAGTTCGAGCCCGATCCAGCGCCGCATCCCTTCCGTCGGAACGGCGAGCCACAGGGGCTCCATGGGGTCACCGGGATCGGCGACGAGCACCTCGGCGAGTCGCTCCGCCAGCGGCCCCGCACGATCAGCCGAGTACAGGTGGACCACGGACTGGGACCTTAGCCACCGGGTGTGACGCGGTTCCGGCCCGCGGGCGACCGACGACCGGTGACCGGTGCCGGTACCCGGGGGCGTTGCATCCCTGTCCGCCGCATTCCGAGGTGGCACGATTGTGCGCGCATCCCGACGGCGGGTGCGCCGAGCCCAGGAGGTCACGGTGGGTCACCTGATCGCAGCCACGTCGAGCGGAGGCGGGAGTGGATTGGTCCTGATCCTCGCCCTGTTCTTCTACGTCCTCTTCGCCCTGCCCGTCTGGGGCACCTACCAGAAGGCGGCGCCCCAGGGTGAGCCCGCGTGGTCGGCCTTCATCCCCGTCTACAGCTTCATCGTCCTGCTCCGGGTGGCCGGCAAGCCGAAGAATTGGGCGTGGTTCCTCCTCCTGATCCTCGTCCCCTACGTAGGAAGCCTGGCATTCTTCATCATCTCGATCCTCGTCCTCAACGAGGTGTCGAAGAGCTTCGGGCACGGAGGGGGATTCACCGCCGGGCTGGCGATCCTCCCCTGGATCTTCTGGTTCATCCTCTGGCTCGGCAAGAGCGAGTACCGCGGACCGGCCGGTCTCGCACCGGCGTTCGGCACGGGCGGCTACCCGCCCCAGCCCGGCTACCCGCCCCAGCCCGGCTACCCGCAGACCGGATACCCGCAGGCCGGCTACCCGCCGCCGCAGCCGGGCACCGCCTATCCCCCGCCCCCGCCGGGTTCCTACCCGCCGCCCCCGCCCCCGCCGGGTTCCTACCCGCCGCCTCCGCCCCCGCCCCCGCCGGGTT
>JAKAZC010000124.1 GCA_021826655.1 Actinomycetes bacterium
AGCGCCCTGCCCACGTCGAACCGCCCCACCTGGGCCACCCGCTCCAACTGCCGCTGCACGAGGCGTCGGCGGACATCGGCGTCGCTCAGCACGGCCTCCACGGCGGCCGCGACGGTGGCGGCCTCCTGGGTCCGCAGCACGATTCCGGCACCGCCCATGGTCTCGGGTACCGCCGTCGTCCCGTAGGCCACGACCGGCACACGGGCGGCCATGGCCTCGAGGATGGGGACAACGCATCCCTCGTGCTCGCTCATCGACACGTAGACCCCGGCCCCGGCAAATGCGGCGCGCAATCCCCGGTCCGACACCTTGCCGGTGAGGACCACCTTGTCGACGACACCGAGCCGCTCCGCCGTCTCCTCGACCCGCTCGACGTAGTGCCGGTCGGACACGTCGCCCACCAGGTGGAGCCGGGCCGTCGGGTCGAACGTCTGCTGGTAGGAGGCGAACGCCTCGACCACCCGGTGCTGGCACTTGTTGGGCACGACCCGACCGACGTAGAGCCAGTCGCGACAGTCCGGGTCCGCGGCCACCCCGGCCTGCTCGAACTCGCGGAAGTCCGTGCGCACGGGCAGGACGTCCACCCGCCCGAAGCCGGCGGCGACCATTTCGAGTCGGTTGAAGTTGGACACGGCCACACCGAACAGGGACCGGCGGGCGAGGTAGCGCAGCTGGTCCCGCCCGAGCCGGATGAAGGAGCGCACCAGGCTGTCCGCGAAGTACTGCTCGGGCGTGACGTTGTGGTAGATCGTGACGATCGGATTGGCCAGCTCGATCACGTCGTCGAATGCGTGGTGGCCGCTCGAGTGGTGCACGAGCAGGAGCTCGTCGGACGACCCGGGGTAGCTGCGGATCGAGCCGATCCGGTGGGCCAGCTCGGGTGCCACGTGCTCGGCGAAGATCTCCGACTCGTAGCCCAGGGACCGGAGGCGGCCCTGGAGGTCGAGCATCTGATTGGTGACGGCGTCGCCGTACGCCGTGCCCGAGTGGAACTGGTGGACCGCGGTGACCGAGGTCACTTGGTGGCGACGACCACGTAGTCCTGGTAGCCGAAGACGCTCTGCAGCAGGGCCCGGACGGCATCCCCCTCGGAGGTCGACGGCAGGTCGTCGGCCAGTGCCAGTGCGGGGTGGGGCGAGCGCTCCTCCAACTGGACGTCGTGGAAGCCGAGCTGCTCGCAGATGAACCGGAGGGTCTCGGGATGGACCGGGCGCACGTGGGAGGTGTCGGCGTAGTAGTGGTTGCCGAGGGCGAACGAGCTGCGCGGGTTGATCGTCTCGATGACCAGCGCTCCGCCGGACCGCAGGGCGCGGTGGGCGAGGCGCACCAGTTCCTCGAGCTCGGTGGTCAGCAGGTGTTCGACGACCTGGGCGCAGAAGATGCCCTTCAGCGAGTCGGGTGCCGCCTGGGCCAGGAAGTGCAGTCCGTCGTCCCGGACGGCGACGAGCCCCTTGGCGGCGCACGCCTCGACCATGCCGGCATCGGTGTCCACC
Organism: Actinomycetes bacterium; assembly: GCA_021826655.1. Next base: position 1,494 of record JAKAZC010000124.1, read on the forward strand.
CCGATGCACTCGTGGCCGGCCTCGACCAGGAGTTCGAGCATCTCGCCCGAACCGCAGCCGATGTCGACCACCGGTCCGGGCACCCCCGGCGCCGGAAACAGGCTGAGGTACCGCCTCTGGCCGTCGATGATGTCGGCACTGGCACCTCGGAACCTCCGCTCGAACTCCACGTAGTCGAGGTCGACACCGCGGGTCGTCTCCGCGCCGAGCCGGTTCAGCACCGATTCGACCTCCTTGCCGAGCACCCGAACCTCGTCCTGCATGGCGGTGCCCCGCAGGACCACACCCTGCTCGGCGAGAGCCTGCGACAGCCGGTCGATCTCCCCCTGGGCGATGCGGAACCGTTCGACCGCGGCGACCAGGTCGAGCTTCATCCGGACGTTCTGACGGCGCAGACCCTCGAGCTCGACATCGATCCGGTGGAGGTTGTTGTACGCCTCGGAGGCGAAGTCGATCGTCCGGGCATCCAGCTCCTGCTCGGCGATCCATCGTGGCTCGACGTACCAGCTGGTCAGGCGACGGACGGCCTTCTTGAGGACCGACCCCGCTCCCCCGGCGACGTCCGGGGGGTGCACGGTGCCGTGGGCCGCACGCATGGCGTGGATGGGGGCGACCACCGCGGGCAGTCCGGTCGGATCTGCGGCACCCGGGGTCGCCTCGCCCGCCCTGATCCGGTCGATCAGCTGTTCGACCCGGTTGACCAGGTCGTCAGCCCCCACGACCTTCCCGTCGACGTCAAGCATCGTCGAAGGCGGTCGTCATCGAGAGGGTCACGTCCATCGGCGCTCAGCATATCCTTCAAGGGCCGGTCACGAGGATCCCGCACACCTCCCGACCAGGGCAACGACCGGCGTGACGCCGACGAGGGATTCCCGTCTCACGACTGGGCCCGGGCCACCTGTCCGGCCGCGGTCGAACCGGTACACTCACGCCGTGCCGTGGGAGTCGCTCGTGCCAGTCCGTCCGGTGCAGGCAGGCGCAGTCCTCTCCAGCACCGGGCGGCCGTCCTGCCGGCCCGGCCCCTCGGGGATCGGGACGAAGCACCCCGGCCTCGGAGCAGCGGGAACCAGGTGACCCGGCGGTCCGCAGCGGTTCAGCGGGCGGGAACCGTCGGTTCCGGGACGCCGACCCCGGTCGAGGCCTGCCGATCGGCACCGTGGGGGCGTGCTCCACGGGCCCAGCACCGACGCCGTCGGCGGGCGACGCCCTAGTGGCCACCGTCGAGACCCGTTCGCCCTCGGTGTCCGTCGTCGAACCGAACGACGCGATCCCGACCGTCGGACGGCGGCGGCGGCGCGTGGTGCGAACTGCGGCGCTGGCCGTCGCCGGGGTCTGGGCGGTGGCCCTCGGCTCGTTCTCGGCGCTCATCTATCACCGCGTCGACCTGGGGGAAGACTTCGGCGTGTACTCGCAGGCGTGGACCCGGATCGGCGAAGGTCATCTCCACCCCTACAGCACGGTCTACGGCTACCCGTTTCTCAAGGGCGACTTCGAGCTCATCGTCTGGCCCCTGGCGCTTCTGCACCTCATCACTACGCAGGCGATCGTACTTCTGTGGGTGCAGGACCTTGCCATTGCCGGATGCGCCTTCGTCACGGTCGTCTGGGCGATGGAGATCCTGGAGCACCGCGGGGTGGCCGCTCGGGTATCGACCGCGGTAGGTGCCTGCGTCCTCATCGCGTTCATCCTGAATCCGAACACGTACGGCACGGTCGCCTTCGACGTGCACTTGGAGCCGGTCTCGACACTGTTCCTCGTCCTGGCCGCCCGGGACCTGTGGGCGGGACGCACCCGCCGATCATGGTTGTGGATCGCAGGCGCGCTGACGTGCGGGTCCTTCGCGGCGATCACGCTGACGGGCGTGGGGCTGTCGGCGGTGCTCGCCGGTCGCGCCACCCGCCGCAGCGGGGTGTCCATCATCGCACTCGGCGTCGTGTGGCTCGGACTGATCTCGCTGCTTCATGCGAACCAAGGTTCTGGAATCGCCAATTACGCCTATCTCGCCGGACGCTCGACGATCACCAGCCCATCGGGGATGGCCTTGGTCGTCGCGGGGATCGCCTCACACCCGTGGCGGCTGTTCGACCAGCTCAGCCGCCGACTCGGCGACATGTTCCTCCTGATCAAGCCGGTTGGCATCATCGGCATCGCCTCGGCGTGGGGCTTTGGCGTCCCCTTCGTGGTCCTGGTGACCAACTCCCTCAACGGTAATCCGGCGTTCATCCAGCAGTCGTTCCAGAACTTCGCCGTGTTCCCCTTCGCCCTCGTCGGCACAGTCATCGTCCTGGCCTGGCTCGCACGGCAGTTCCCCCATGCGTGGATCGGCACCGTCGTAGTCGCCGTCGTCCTCGGTCTCGTCGCGCTCGACAACGGCATCCACCAGTCCCCCAACGTGGTCCGTTGGACGGCACAGGAAGTAGGGGCGGGACAGTCAGCTGCACTCCGTACGGCCCTTCGGGAGACACCGCCGGATGCAGAGGTCATCGCATCGATGGGCGTGATGGGCAGATTCTGTCAGCGTGAGTTCTGCTACTTCAATCGGCCCGGGGGTCCCCAGCGTGTCGCCGCTCGCCAGATCGTGTTCGTATTCGTTCCAAGTCACGACCCGTGGTCGACGCCGCAGGATTCGGCAGCGGGGATCGCATACGTGCACGACCGACTGCACGCCCGTCTCCTCGTCGCGACCGACGGCGTGACCGCGTTCGACTGGTCACCGGGGCCGGGCGTGTCCTCGGTGACGATGCCGAAGGTCGCCACACCGTCGGGTCCACCGTGACCCGGAGCGAGGACCCCGACCTCACATGCTTGCGATCAGACCGTCCAGGATGTCGGCCTCGGACACCAGGCACTCGGCGAACCCGAACGTACGCATGACGGCGGCGAGAATCATCGTGCCACCGACGATCACGTCCTCGCGTCCGGCCTCCATACCTGGACGCTTCAGCCGCGCCGGCGCCGATTCCGCGGCCAGTCTGCGCCACCATTCCTCGACGGCCGCCGCACGCAGCTTCGTGTGGTGGATTCGGTCCCGCTGATACTCGACCAAGCCCAGTTGGAGTGACGCGAGCGTGCTGACCGTCCCCGCCAGTCCGACCAGTCGGCGTGCGGCACCGAATCGAGAACTGGTCGTGGACGCGGATTCGAGTTGGGTCGCTATCTCCGCTTCGGCGTCTGCCAACTCACGCGCCGTCGGCGGATCACTGGAGAGGAATCGCTCGGACACCCTGACGCAACCCAGTTGGAGGGACACCGCCGCCAACCGGGGATCGTCCGGTCCGTCGCCGGCGATCAGCTCCGTAGATCCGCCCCCGATGTCCAGCACCAGGAACGGGCCGTCGCCCGGATCGAGTTCACCGACCGCCCCCGCAAGTGAGAGTCGGCCTTCCTCGCCACCGGTGAGCAGCTCCGGAGTGAGGCCCGTCGTCGCCGCTGCAGCCCCAAGGAACTCGTCGCCGTTCGACGCGTCCCGGACGGCCGAGGTCGCTACCAGCCGGCCGCGAGAGACGCCGTGCCGATCCATGGTGCCACGGAATTGCGCCAGGACGTCCACGCAGCGCGCGATCGCGTCGGGTGCGAGCCGACCGGACGCATCGACACCCTGGCCGAGGCGGGTGATCCGCATCTCTCGATCGACCACCCTCCCGTCGGCATCGGCTATCAGCAGGCGGGTCGAATTCGTCCCGCAGTCGATTGCGGCGATCGCCGACCGTGCCTTCATGGTTCCTTGCTAGCACGCGAGCCGAGTCATCACGCCGTCCGGTTCCCCGATCAGGGGGAAGTCGTCGAGGCCGACGATGTCGGAGAGGGGAAGTTGACCGCGGTCGTCCCCGGTGGTGGCCGCCAGATGTAGGCGGAGATGCCTGCCTCGTCCACCAGCGTCCTGGCGTGCAGGGCATCACGCACGAATACGCTCGCGGCCTCGTCCGCCGACGGCTTGATGAGCGGTCCGGTGGCCTCGTTCGCGGGGTCGAACACGAACACCATCGGATGGCCGTCGACCGGGTAGGTGCCCCCGGGGCTGAAGTAGTAGATCGACTTCCGGCTCCCGAAGATGCCCATCACCCCGATGGTCACGACCACGCCGGCGTCGGCGGGCGTGCGCTGGAGTGCGCGGCGGAGCTGGGCGGCCTGGGCCTCCGGGACCTGCGCGAGTGCCCAGCGGACGTTGCCCGGCGACGTGTGGCTCCCGTAGACCAGGGCGGTCGAGAGCACTGCCACGGCGACCGCCACCGCCGGCACCGCCCCCCACCGGAACCGCTGACCGATCCATACCAGCACCATCACCGTGCCCAGTAGGACGAACGGGAACACGGCGAAGTTCTGGAATGCCTGGTAGGTGAACTCGTACTGGGAGTTGAGGGCATCCACGACCATGACGGTCACCGGGACGCCGAATCCCCAGGCCGAGGCGAGGCCCACGATGCCGACCGGCTTGATCAGGAGCCACATCAGGTTGAGCCGGCCGTGGAGCTGACTGACGACCCGTTGCGGGTGTTCGAGGATCCCGAGGAGTACCAGGGCGATACCTCCGCCAACCGGAAGCGTGGAACGCCCGGCCAGGTAGGCGTAATAGTTCAGGTCCGACCCCTTGTTCGCACCGACCAGGGTGATGAGGCCGAGCCAACCCACTCCCGCCAGCACGCAGAGGAGACCGGAACGGCGGGTCGACCTGCCCGCCAGGACAGCCGACACACCAAGGCCGACGACGGTGATGGCGGCGAACGCACCGCACAGCAGCGCGATCCCGACCCAGATCCACGCCCGGCGCTGCTTGCCCAACCACAGGTCCCGCCCGGCGAGCAGGATGAACACCGTGGAGATCGGCTCCAGGTGCACGTCGTAGAGCAAGGTCTGGTAGACGCCCGGATTGGCGATGAAGACCGCCAGGGTCACGCATGCGATGCCCGCGGTCGCAACGGCGGGCACCCGACGCCGTTCGAGGTAGTCGAGGACCCACCGATAGAGGACGAGACCGCATCCGGCGACGGCGATGTCTTGCACCCAGAGCAGGGTCACCGGTTGCGGCAGGATCAGGTGCAGGAGCGCCAATGGCCAGATGACGAGTTCGAAGTCACTGGAGACGAACGGCACGTGATTGAGCCAGACGGTGTCGACCGGGTCGAGGTGACCCTGGCCGATGAGCGTCCACGCCTGGTTGTAGGTGGCGAAGTCGGCACTGATGTAGGCCCGGTGGAACAGAGTCGTCGAGAACGCGACGAGTCCGACCAACCAGAGGCCGAGCACCAGGGGTCCGGCCAGAACGACGCCCCGTCGGAACCGTACCGGCCAGGGCGGGCCCGACGGCAGGGACGACGTCGCATCGACCGGACGCGCGGCTGCGCCGGTCGATGCGACGTCGAGTGCGGTCATCGCCACCTGTCCGTCGTCACTACGGCGACCGGCCTGGGGCACGGGTCGTGCACGACCGAACTCCGGCCGGGACTCTTGGTCGACACCGGTCTACGCTACCCGGCGATCCCGGGGCCCGTGAGATCCACCCGGTCGCACCGCGCCGGGGTCCCCGCCGGATGTTCGACGACGGGCACATCGAGTCACCGACCCGTACGAGTGTGGCCGGCTCCCGAGGTCAGGCCGGATGGAGCCCGATCCGTCGCGCCGTCCACTCCCCCACCGGGTCATCGGCGCCGGTCAGCCACCAGGCCAGGTGGGCGTGGAGGCACTTGACGCCCTGGCGGGTCCCGCCGACGCCGCCGGACGGCCGGGGCCCGGTGCGGTCCGGGTCGACCAGGGCGTCCCGCTCGGCCGCGTAGACCGCATGGGCGGTGGCGATCCGGTCGGCCGGAACGGCGTCCTCGGCGGCCCGGACGCCCCCGGTCGACTCGAGCCGGCTGACCGCGTCGCGCAAGGTCGGATCACACAGCCAGTACCGGGTGGGCATGGGCGTACCGTCGTCGAGGAACGGGGCGTTGGCGATCACCGCCGGTGCCCCTTCGGCGTCCCGCACGACGACCTCGAATGCACCCGCCGGGGTGCGGCCCAGGAGCTCGGTCACCGCGGTGACGTCCCCCACCTCCGGCGGATCACCCGGATCACGCCGGCCGCTCGCGCCGCCACGTCCCGGATCGCTCGCCGCAGCGGAGGCGCGGGGCGCTCCGTCGGGGGTGGTCATTTCCAGAATTCGAGTGAGCCGGCGACCCGGGACCAGAACCCGGCCGGCGGGTGCACGGTGCCGGACGGCGTCGTCGCCCCGCCCGACGTCACCCCGCCCGACGTCGAGGCACCCGACGGGACCGTCGGCTGGGGCAGGCCCGGGTCGGGCGTCATGTTCGGTGCCTGTGCGGGCGACACGAGGGGCTGGTTGGCCGGGTCTCCCGCCGTCGGGGCACCGGGAGATGTCGGCC
>JAKAZC010000125.1 GCA_021826655.1 Actinomycetes bacterium
TGGTCCGGGCCGTCGACGAGCTCGACCTTTGCGGAATGCCCGTTCCCCTGTCGTCGGTGGACCTGTCCGAGGCCGCGGCCGTTCCGACCGGGATCGAGGAGTTCGACCGGGTGCTCGCCGGTGGCCTGGTCCCCGGGTCGGTCACCCTGCTCGGTGGGGAGCCCGGCATCGGCAAGTCGACGCTGCTGCTGCAGGTGCTGGCCGCCCGTGCGGGTGCGGGGCACCGGGTCCTGCTGGTGTCGGCCGAGGAGTCCGCCCACCAGGTGCGCCTGCGGGCGGAGCGGCTCGGCCCGGTGCCGCCCGGACTGCTCATCCTGTCGGCCACCGACGTGGGCCAGGTGATCAACGCCGTCGTCGAGTCCGATCCGGATCTGGTCGTCATCGACTCGATCCAGGCGGTGGCCGTGGGTCCGGCCACCCCGGGGGAGCGGCGCGCCACGGGCGTGCCCGGCTCCATCGGGCAGGTCCGCGAGTGCGCCGACCAGCTGGTCGGACTGGCCAAAGCGCGCCAGGTGGCCACCGTCCTGGTGGGCCACGTCACGAAGGACGGGTCACTGGCGGGGCCGCGGGCGCTCGAGCACATGGTCGATACGGTGCTGAGCTTCGAGGGCGACCGGCACCACGCCCTCCGGCTCCTGCTCGCGGTCAAGCACCGGTTCGGCCCGACCGGCGAACTCGGCCTGTTCGAAATGGGCGACCAGGGCCTCAACCGGGTCGACGACCCGGGTCGCCTGCTGCTGGGGGACCGGCTCACCGGTGTCCCCGGGGGTGTTGTGCTCCCGGCGCTCCAGGGTCGGCGGACGTTGATGGTGGAGCTCCAGGCCCTTGTCGCACCGATGGGCCAGTCCCAACCCAAGCGGTCGGTCGTCGGCCTCGACGGTGGCCGGCTGGTGATGACCCTGGCCGTGCTGGCCCGTCATGCCGGGCTCCCGACGCATGCGGTCGACGTGTTCGCCTCGGTGGCCGGGGGGATCCGGGTCACCGAGCCCGCCGCGGACCTGGCCCTGGCCCTGGCGGTGGCGTCGGCGTCCACCGGCGTCGCGCTCCCCGCGGACCTGGCCGCCGTGGGCGAGGTCGGCCTGTCGGGCGAGGTCCGACAGGTCACCAGTCTGCCGCGCCGCCTCGACGAAGCGGCGCGGCTCGGGTTCGGCCGGGTCGTGGTCCCGGCTTCGGCGCCGGGCGGTCCGTCGGGCGTGCAGCTCATCCGGGTCGACACGGTGGCCGAAGCGGTGGGCCGCTTCGGGTGCCACGACGGCAGCGGGGCCTGACCGGTCCACGGGTGCGCCGACGCGGTGCCGAGTACGATCCGGAGGTGACCTCGCGCCAGCATGCGGCCATGAGCGACGCCCTGGCGATGGTGGCTCCCGGTACGCCGCTGCGTGACGGGCTCGATCGGATCCTGCGTGCCAAGCGGGGTGGCCTGATGGTCATCGGAGACGGCCCCGACGTCCTCTCCATCTGCTCGGGCGGCTTCCTGCTCGACTCGGAGTTCAGCCCCCAACGACTGTCGGAGCTGGCCAAGATGGACGGTGCCATCATCATCGCCGCCGATTCGTCCCGGATCGCCCGGGCCAACGTCCACCTGATGCCGGATCCCACGATCCCGACGACCGAGACCGGCACCCGTCACCGGACGGCCGAGCGCGTGGCCCGGTCGATCGATGTCCCCGTCCTGTCGGTCTCGGCGGCCATGTCGGTGATCGCCGTCTACCGCAACGGCGGCAAGCACACGATCCAGCCGACGGGATGGCTCCACGACCGGACCGACCAGGCCCTCGCCACCATGCAGCGGTTCCGCAGTCGTTTCGACGTCACCCTGGGGAACCTGTCGATCCTCGAACTCGAGGACACGGTGTCGGTGGGCGATGTGGTCGGGGTGATCCAGGCGGCCGAGATGGTCCTCCGCATCGCGGAAGAGGTCGACGGCTATCTCGTCGAACTGGGCGAGGACGGACGACTCGTGGGCCTGCAGTCAGCGGAGCTGGCCGACGGCGTGGCACGGGCGCTCCACCTGGTGGTGCGGGATTACTGCGTCATGACCTCCGAGGAGTCCGTGGCATGGTCCGCCACCGTGGAGTCGGTCATCGACCAGTTGGCCAATCTGCCGTCCGACGAGCTGCGCGACCCCACACGGGTGGCCGCCGTCCTGCGGCTCCCGGGATCGTTCCATGATGCCGAGTCGGGGGTCGAGCCCCGGGGCTACCGCCTCCTCCACCACCTGCCGAGGTTCTCGGACACCATCATCGAGCGAATCGTCGACCGGTTCGTGAATCTCCAGCAGATCATGCGGGCGACGCTCGCCGAACTCGAGCAGGTGGAGGGCGTCGGCCAGATGCGCGCCCATTCGGTCAAGGACGGGCTGGCCCGCCTGGCCGAGGCCAGCATCTTCGAGCGGTACCAGTAAGGAGGGCCCACGGGACGCGGGCACGGGCGGCCCGTTCCCGCCGCAGGTGCGGCGCCGTGCCTGCGGCAACCACCCCGGGCCCGTGCCGTTGCCGCCGTCGGGGGGACCGTCCCGTTGCTGGTAGAATGGAATGCTTCCCCACGCAGACCGGATGTCGCTCACCAGCCCCGGTTCCGCACCGCAACGCCAGGAGGAACGGTGTTCGACATCGGTGACAAGGTCGTCTACCCGCACCACGGCGCGGCAGTAGTGGAACGACGAGAGACCAAAGAGGCGTTCGGCAAGAAGCAGGAGTACCTGGTGCTCCGCCTCGCCTACGGCGACCTCACCCTGATGGTGCCTGCGGACAACACCGACGGCGTGGGACTGCGCGAGGTCATCAACGACGAGGAGGTCGAGGAGGTCTTCGCCGTGCTCCGCAAGAAGGAGGCGCGGATGCCCACCAACTGGTCCCGTCGCTACAAGAACCACTCGGAGAAGCTGCGCTCCGGCGACATCTACCAGGTGGCCGAAGTGGTGCGGAACCTGTCGATCCGCGACAAGGACAAGGGGCTGTCCGCCGGGGAGAAGCGCATGCTCAGTCGGGCGCGCCAGATCCTGGTGTCCGAGCTCACGTTCGCGCTCGGGGTCGACGAGGAGACCGCCGAGGTCCGCCTCAACGAGGCGTTGCCCTGAGCCGAACGGGGCCCGTGTGGGCCATCGTGGTCGCCGGCGGCACGGGCAGCCGGTTCGGTAGACCCAAGCAGTTCCTCCCCCTGGCCGGGGTCCCGGTCGTCGCCCGGTCGGTGTGTGGGGCGCGCTCGGTGTCCGACGGCGTGGTGCTGGTGGTCCCGGCCGGCGACCCGACGCCCCCGGACCCCGCCCTCGACCTCCCCAGGCCCGGGGACACCGGAGCGGCGGCGTTCGGCGCGTCTTGCGTGGTCGCCGGCGGCGCCACCCGCGCCGCCTCGGTCCGCGCCGGTCTCGCCGCCGTCCCGGACGGTGCCGCGATCATCGTGGTCCACGACGCGGCGCGACCGCTCGCCGACCCCGTACTCTTCGCCGCGGTGGTCGAAGCCGTGCGGGCGGGTGGTGTCGACGGTGCCGTCCCGGTCGTGCCGGTTGCCGACACGATCAAGCGTGTGGCCGGCGACCGTGTGGTGGCGACCCTCGACCGTGCCGACCTGGTCGCCGTCCAGACGCCCCAGGCATTCGCCGCCGATACGCTGCGTCGCGCCCACCGCGACGGGGGCGAGGCGACCGATGACGCCGGGCTCCTCGAAGCGGCGGGCCTCGTGGTGGGCACGGTGCCCGGGGACCTCCGCAACCTGAAGCTGACCCGGCCGGAGGACCTGTCACTGGCCGAGGCACTGGTCCGTGGGGGAACGCGGTGAACGACCCGTCCCTCCCTGCGCTCCGGGTGGGTCAGGGGATCGACGTCCACGCCTTCAGCGACGACCCGACGCGGCCGCTGGTCCTGGGCGGCGTGGTGGTGACCGGTGCCGACGCGCGCGGGCTGGCCGGCCACAGCGACGCCGATGCCGTGTCCCATGCCATCGCCGACGCCGTGCTGGGGGCGGCCGGCCTCGGGGACCTCGGACGGCACATGCCGGACACGGAGCCGCGCTGGGCGGGCGCCGACTCGCTCGGCATCCTCCGGCTCGTCCTGGCGTTGGTCGCGGACGCCGGCTGGGTCCCGGTGAACGCCGACTGCACGGTCGTGGCGGAACGGCCCCGCCTGGCCCCCCACGTGCCGGCCATGGCCCTCCGACTGTCCGACGCACTCGGGGCACCGGTCAACGTGAAGGCCACGCGGGCCGAAGGTCTCGGGGCACTGGGTCGGGCCGAGGGGATCGCCTGCACCGCCGTGGTGCTGTTGGCCGCGTCGGCCGCCGTCGGCGCCACCAGGGGTCGCGACGACGGCGGGCCACGATGAGTCCCGCACCGTCCGGCCGCGGACGCGGCAAGGCCCCGCGTACGCCCGCGAAGAAGGGCGGCGCCCGGGGCGGGCCGTCCCCCAAGGGGAGCGACGCCAAGGCGGCGTGGATGAAGGCCAAGGACGCCAAGGCCGGCCGCGGCCCGTCCCGCACGGGCGGCACGGGAGTCGGGACGGGACGCTCGGGCACCGCCGGTCGGTCGCCGGTCAATGACCGGGGTCGGGGTCCGGGCGGGCGGGATGTGCCGGTTCGGCACGGCCCGAAGAACGAGGGCCTCGGTGGTGACCAGGTCGAAGGGCGTCAGGCCGTGCGTGAGCTGTTGAGCGCCGGTCGTCGGCCGGTGACGTCGCTGCTCCTGGCCGAGGGGATGGACGCAGCGGAGATCCTCGACGACATCGAGGGACTGGCGGTCAAGCGACGGGTCAAGGTCGAATACGTGTCACGCAAACGGATCGACGCGGCGGCTCGGACGGACGGGTCCCAGGGCGTGGTGGCCCGCGCCGCACCGATCCGGGACACGCCGCTCGACGATCTGTGCCAGCCGACGAAGCGGGGCCGGCTCCCGTTCCTGCTCGTGCTCGACGGGATCACCGACCCCCACAACCTGGGGGCCGTGCTCCGGAGTGCGGAGTGTGCCGGCGTGACGGGCGTCGTCCTGCCCCGGCACCGGTCGGCCCACCTGTCGCCCACGGTGGCCAAGGTGGCGGCCGGCGCCATCGAGTACCTGCCGATGGCGCTCGTGGCGGGGGTCCCGACGGCGCTCCTCCAACTGTCGTCGCTGGGTGTCGTGACGGTCGGCCTGGTCGGCGAGGCACCGACGTCGCTCTACCGGCTCCCGCTGGGGGACCAGCCGGTCGCACTGGTCCTCGGGTCGGAGGGTTCGGGTCTGGCCGCACTGACCCGCCGGCGCTGCGACGAGTTGGCGGCCATCCCCCAGCACGGCACGCTGTCGTCGCTGAACGTGGCCACCGCCGGTGCCATCGCCTGCTTCGACGTGGCCCGCCGGCGGGCGGAAGCGGGGAACTGAGCCGGTCGGCCGTCCTCCGGACGGAGCGGGTCCCGGTCAGACCTCCTCGACGACTACGCCCTTCCAGAAGGCCACCCGGTCGGTGATCTCCCGGGCGGCATCCTTGGGTTCCGGGTAGTACCAGGCGGCGTCGGGATTGCGGACGCCGTCGATCACGACGGTGCGGTAGCTGGCCGTACCCTTCCACGGGCATACGGACTGCGTGTCGCTCGCCTCGAAGAACTCACCGTGCACGTCCGCCGCCGGAAAGTAGTGGTTGCCCTCCACCACCAAGGTCGCGTCGCTCTCGGCCAGTACGGTGCCGTTCCATGTCGCTCGGATGGTCATGGCCTGTTCAACCCCGGTGCGCGCCGGCGTGTTCCCGTCCCATCCGGCTCCGGCGCCGGATCCGTGCCGCACGGGGCCGTCACGGGCGCATGGCCATGGTCATCAGGAACTCGTCGCCCGGCGAGTTCCAGGTGGCCTCGACCTCCAGCCCGCTCGACTCGAGCTCGGCACGTAGGAGGTCAGGGGTGAACTTGGTGCTGATCTCGGTCAGAAGCTCCTCACCGGCGGCGAAATCCACCTCGAGGTCGAGGTCGGCGAGCCGGACGCGACAGGCCTCGTCGGAGCGGAGCCACATCTCGATGCGATGGTCCGTCTCGTTCCACCGCGCCACGTGGGTGAATCGCTCGGTGTCGAAATCGGCGCCCAGGTCGCGGTTGAGGACGTGGAGGACATTGCGGTTGAACTCGGCGGTCACGCCGGCCGCGTCGTCGTAGGCGGCGATCAGTCGGGCCGGGTCCTTGACCAGGTCGGTACCGAGCAGGAAGCGATCGCCCGGTCGCATCACCCCTGTCAGACCGGTCAGGAACCGGGCCCGCTGGGGGGGGTCCAGGTTGCCGATGGTCCCGCCCAGGAAGGCGAAGAGCCGGCGGCCGCCGGTCGCGAGTTCGTCCATGTGGTGGTGGAAGTCGCCGACCACGGCCCGTACGGCGAGCCCCGGGTACTCCTCGGCGAGTGCGGTGGCGGCCGCCCACAGGGTGGTGTCACTCACGTCCAGCGGTTGGAAGACGCCCAGCCGGCCGCAGGACTGCATGGCGTCCAGCAGCACACGGGACTTGTCGCACGTCCCGGCACCCAACTCGATCAGTACGTCGGCACCGGCCGACTCCACCATGTCCTTGGCGTGGGCCTCGAGGATCGCCCGCTCCGCACGGGTGGGGTAGTACTCGGGCAGCCGGGTGATCTCGTCGAACAGGCGGCTGCCCCGGTCGTCGTAGAAGTAGACGGGCGGGAGGACCTTGGGCGTGGCGGTGAGCCCTGATCGGACATCGGCCACCATGGCGGCCCGCAGGTCCCCCGGCGCCAGGTGGACCTCGATGGTCGGTGGGATGACGGTGTCCATGCGCTTCGTGTCCTCGGGGGGTGTCAGGGGTGCGTCGCGGATTCGGGACATGGGTGCAGTCCAGTGGCGGGCGTCAGGCGTTACGTGCCGGCCGGAGCCCGGCGACGGCCCATCGGGCGGCCGGAGGGAAGAAGTTCCGGTAGGTGGCCCGGACGGGGGCGGACGGGGGCAGGGACGACCCACCCCGCAGGACGTACTGGTTCACCATGAACTTGCCGTTGTACTCGCCGACGGCGCCCGCGGCGGGGGCGAACCCTGGATAGGGGCTGTAGGCAGACGCTGTCCACTGCCAGACGTCGCCGAATGGCGCCGTCCGGGCACCCGTCACCGGGCCGGGGTGGAGGATGTCCGTGTCGAGCAGGTTCCCCGCGGGCCGGTCCGCGGCCCCGGCCGCCTCGGTGGCGACCTCCCACTCCGACTCGGTGGGGAGGCGCGCCCCGGACCACCGGGCGTACGCGTCCGCCTCGTAGTAGCTCACGTGGCTCACCGGGCGGTGCGGGTCGACGGGCCCGTCACCCGCCAACGAGAACTCGTGCCACCCGTCGTCACCGGGAGACCGCGACCAGTACAGGGGCGCCTCCCATCCGCCGGCGGTGGCCGTCGCCCAGCCGTCGGCCAGCCACAGCTCGGGTCGCCGGTAGCCGCCGTCGTCCATGAACCCGAGCCACTCCCCGCAGGTCACGGTACGGTCGGCCAGCTCGAAGGGCTCGAGGTGGACGAGGTGACGGGGGAACTCGTTGTCGAACCCGAAGCCGGGTCCGCCGTGTCCCACGGGCACGGTGCCACCCGGGTGGGGGGTCCACGTGGACGGGGCCGACCGACCCGGCGGACCCGGTGCACGCGGTCCGTACGCGGGTCTGATGGGATTGCGGGAGAGCACGTGCTTGATGTCCATGAGCAGGAGCTCCTGGTGCTGCTGTTCGTGCTGCACCCCGAGTTCGACCAGCGCAGTCGTCTCCGCGTCCGGGCCCCGGTCGAACAGGTCGGCCATGGCCGAGTCCACATGGCGCCGGTAGTGGGCGATCTCGACGATGCCCGGTCGGGACACCAGCCCGCGGTCGGCCCGCGGGTACCGGGCACCGACCCCCTCGTAGTAGGGAGGTAACAGGTAGCCGAA
>JAKAZC010000126.1 GCA_021826655.1 Actinomycetes bacterium
CGGTGGGTCCCCGGCCGATGCGCCGTGCCGACCATTCGACGATCTTCATCGCCATCGCCGGTTCCTACACCGCAGTGGCCGGCATCGCCCTGACCGGATGGGCCCGTACCACCGTCCTGATCATCGTGTGGGTCGGAGCGATCATCGGGATCACCCTCCGGCAGGTCTGGCTGGACGCTCCCAAATGGGTCATCGCACTGCCCTACGTGGTGGTGGGCTGGGCAGCGCTGGCGGTCCTGCCCCAGCTCTACCGGGCGCTCGGCCCGACCGGATTCGTCCTGCTCCTGGCCGGTGGACTGGCCTACTCGGCGGGGGCGGTGGTGTACGCCCTCAAGAGGCCCAACCCAGTGCCGAGCGTGTTCGGGTACCACGAGGTGTTCCACGCGTGCACCATCGTGGGCGCGATGCTCCACTTCGTGGTGATCGCGTGGTTCGTCCTACCACTTGCGTCGTGACGGCACGGCGCCGGTCGGGTGCCTAACGTCGGGTATGGCCCTCACCGTCTACGGCGTCCTCGCCCTCACCTTCATGATGTCGATGTATGCGCTAGAAGCCCGGGGTGACGTCTTCGTCCTGGCGTTCGCCCTCGGCTGTGCCCTGTCGTCCGTGTACGGATTCGCGTCCGGTGCGTGGCCGTTCGGTGCGGTCGAGGGATTCTGGACGGTGGTCGCCCTCCGGCGCTGGTGGGTCCAGTCGCACGGGGTGCCTGCAGCCTGATCCGCCTGGCCTCCGTGCGATTGGTCGCCGCCCGGCTGACGTGGGACCCTGTGTGCGTGGCCGAACAGACGCAATTGGTGGTCTGTGAAGGGGACGAGACGGGCCAGGAACTGCTGGAGGAGGCGCTCCGAGTGCTCGATCCCTCCGTCATCGGGATTCCGGTGGACCTGCTTCGGTTCGACCTCTCGCTCGACAACCGGCGTCGCACCTCGAACGCCGTGGTGGCCGAGGCGGCCGAGGCCATGGTGCAGGTGGGCCTCGGCCTCAAGGCCGCCACCATCACCCCGCCCCAGACCGGGGACGTGGGCTCTCCCAACCGGATCCTGCGCGAGGGCGTCGGTGGATCGGTCATCGTGCGGACGGGCCGGCGGATTCCCGGCGTCGTCCCGCCGGCCCCGGTGGTTCACCCGATCGTCGTGGTCCGCATGGCCGTGGGCGACGCCTACGGTGCCGAGGAGGGTCGGACCGGCCCGGTCGGCGGCTCCGACGAACAGGCGTGGCGGACCGAGAGGATCGACCGGTCGGTGTGCAGGTCGGTGGCCGAGTACTCGTTCGAGGCGGCGGCCCGCCTGGGTGCGTGCGTCTTCGGCGGCCCCAAGTGGACGGTGTCGACCGTGTACGAGGGGATGCTCAAGGAGGAGATGGACGCGGCGGCCGCACGCCATCCCGACGTCCCCTACCGGCCGATGCTGATCGATGCGGCCTACGCCGGACTGCTGACCGAGGCCGACGACCAGTCGCTCGTGATCCCGGCCCTCAACCGGGACGGCGACTGTCTGTCCGACCTGGTACTCGCCATGTTCGGCTCCATCGCCGGGGCGGAGTCCGTGCTGTTGGCCCTCGATGACGAACTGCGTCCCACGGTGGCGATGGCCGAGGCGCCGCACGGTACGGCCCCGTCGCTCGAGGGGAAGAACGTGGCCAACCCGATGGCCATGCTGTTGGCGTGCGCCGCGGCACTCGACCATGCCCCGGATCCCGGGGACGGCGGGGTGGTCGCCGCCGCCCTCGCCATCCGCGATGCGACACTGGGGGCGGCCGCCGACGGGATCCGCACCTTCGACCTCGGTGGTGACGCCTCCACGAGCATGGTGGTCGACGAGGTGATCGGGCGTGTCCGGACGCAGCTCGGCGGCTGAACGGCAGCGATCCGGGGGGGCGACCTCCCGACACCTCCGACGTGCAGTCGGCACCACCGCGCGGCGTGTCGAGGTCGACAGGTGCCCACAGGCACCTTCGAACGGGGTATGCGTTCCCTAGGATGGCCGCACCGGTCCCCGCCCACCGAGGAGGAGCCGTGACCGACTTCCCACAGGCCATCGTCCCGGTCGACCATGTCGAGCCGGTGCCCCGTCGGATCCGGGCCGTCCTGGACGGGCGGGTCGTGATCGACACGACAGCGGCCATCTACGTGTGGGAGTGGTCGTTCTACCCGAAGTACTACGTCCCGATCGACGACTTCGCCCCAGGGGCGCTCGTCGACGAGGGGCACGAGGAGCACCTGCGCCGAGGGACCGCGCGGTGGCACGGATTGCAGTCCGGTGACCGGGTGCTGGCCGGGACGGCCCATCACTACCTGTCCTCGGACGTCGAGCGGATCACCGGCACGGTCCGGGTGGACTGGGCGGCGGTCGACCACTGGTTCGAGGAGGACGAGGAGGTCTTCGTCCACCCCCGTAACCCGTACACCCGGGTCGATGCCCTCCGGTCGGAACGTGAGGTCGTGGTCGGACGCGACGGCCGACTCCTCGCCCGGTCGTCCCACCCGGTACTCGTGTTCGAGACGGGGCCGCCGACCCGCTACTACGGCGACCGGCTCGATGTCGACTCGCCCCGCCTGGTACCGAGCGACACCGTCACCTCGTGCCCGTACAAGGGCACCACCAGCACCTACTGGAGGGTCGTTACCGGAGGTCGGGTCGAGCCCGACCTGGCGTGGGCCTACGACGTCCCCACGCGACAGCCGCTCTCCATCGCCGGCCTGGGCGCCCTCTACAACGAGAAGGTCGACCTCACCGTCGACGGTACCCGGATCGATCGTCCGGTCACGTCCTGTTCGTAGCCTGTCGACCCGCTGACAGGGTGCCGGACCGGGCGTCTGCCTGGACGTCCGACCGGCCGGTCGGCACCGAGGGCCCCCCGGTGCGGACCGGCAGCAGATCGGCGACCATCGCCTCCCCCGTGGTGATGGTCGACGTCAGAATGCTGATCGCCTCGTCGTCGTTGCCGGCTTCGATCATCCACTTGGCCACAGCGAGATGCTGCAGGATCGAGTCGCTGATCTCGAGTGCCTCGGACTGGCGACGGGCGTGTTCGGCCAGGACCCGCCGCTCCTCGTGCATGGCGAAGGTCCTGCGTTGGCCGGACTCGATCTGATCGGTCGCGTGGCCGAGGAGAGCGCCGAGCAGGAACAGGCCCGCGCCGCGCGTGACCCACCCGGTCACGTCGATGTCGCCGACGCCGTGCGTCGCCTCGATCACCGCGAACATCGAGAAGCCGATGACGGCCCCGATCATCCCCCCCCGGAGCCCGAAGGACATGGCCAGCAGGGCGATCGGCAGCGCATACAGGATGTCGACGGCCTGGCCGGTGCCGTTGACGAAGAAGTGGAGTCCGGTGACGGCGGCAAAGAGGATCGACGCGGTGACCAGTGCGGCGCGCGCGTGCGACCGGTACCACGGATACGGATCCCCTTCGAGTGGACGGATGGCCCCCATCGTCACCTCCTTGCAGGAGCCTTGCAGAGCGCCCGTGACCCGGACCAGGGGAAAAGGTCCCATGCGGGCCGGGGCCGACCTGTGGCGGTCCACGCCGACCGCCCGACCGCCCGACCGCCCGACCGCCCGCCCGCCCAGTGGTACCGTCACCGCCGTGTCCCGACGAGCGGTGATCTTCGACCTCGATGACACCCTGATCGTCGAGCAGGCCTTCGCCATGGCGTCGTTGCGCGAGGCGATCTCGGTGTTCGCCGGGGTGGACCCTGTCGCCTCCGAGCCGGATGCACTCGAAGCGATCCGCTCGGTGTGGCGGCGGGGGCCTGACCACGCACTCTGCCTCGAGCTGGGTCTCGCCTCGTGGGAGGGGCTGTGGTCGACGTTCGAGGGCAACCACGGCTCGTTGGACGGGGTCCGTGCCTGGGCACCGATCTACCGGCAACGGGCGTGGGATGCGGTCGCCGCCGTGGTGGGCTCCGAGGACCCCAACCTGGCGCCGCTCGCCGCAGAGCGGTTCAAGGCCGCCCAGCAACGGGGCCACCCGTCCATCGACGGGATGGAGTCGGCCCTCACCGGGGCCCACGCCCGCTACCGGGTGGGTCTGCTGACCAACGGGTCGTCCGACCTCCAGCGGCGGAAGCTCCAACAGGCGGGCCTCATCGACGCCTTCGACGCCGTCGTCGTGTCGGGCGAGGTCGGAGTGGGCAAGCCAGCGCCGACCTCGTTCCGTCTGGTGCTGGACGGGTTGGGAGCGGATCCCGACGGCTCGGTCATGGTGGGGGACAGCTGGGAGCGCGACGTGGTCGGAGCGCTCGACATCGGAATGACGGCCTACTGGGTCGCCGACGGTCGACCGGTCCCGGCCTCCGACCCGCGGGTGACGGTGGTCGGCTCGATCCGGGAATTGGCCGGCCTCCTCTCCTGAGGCGCCCGGTCGACCCGATCCCTCCTGTTGCCGGTTCAGCCCGCCATCTGGCGCAACATATAGGGCAGGATCCCGCCGTGCCGGTAGTACTGCGCCTCCATCGGGGTGTCGATCCGGAGGCGGACATCGAACTCCGCAGTCCGGTCACCGGCGGTGGCGGTGACCTTGACCGTCTTCGGGCTGATCCCGTCGTTGAGCGACCCCAGACCGCGGATCGAGAATTCCTCGTGTCCGGTGAGCCCGAGCGACTCGGCGTCCGTGCCGTCCGCATACTGGAGGGGCAGCACCCCCATCCCGATGAGGTTGGACCGGTGGATCCGCTCGAACGACTGGGCCAGCACGGCCCGGACTCCCAGAAGCGCGGTGCCCTTGGCCGCCCAGTCGCGGGATGATCCGGACCCGTACTCCTTGCCGGCCAGGACCACGAGCGGGACGTCCTCGGCGAGGTAGCGCTCGGATGCCTCGAAGATCGTGGTCTGCCCGCCGTCGGGGAGGTGCAGGGTCACGCCGCCTTCGGTGCCCGGCGCCAACTGGTTCCGGAGGCGGACGTTGGCGAACGTGCCGCGCACCATCACCTCGTGGTTGCCGCGACGGGCACCGTACGAGTTGAAGTCGACCCGGGCGACCCCGTGGTCGTCGAGGTACCTGCCGGCCGGTGTGGTCGGGTTGATGTTCCCTGCCGGTGAGATGTGGTCGGTCGTGACACTGTCGCCGAGTTTGGCCAACACCCGGGCCCCGGACACGTCGGTGACCGGGGCCGGCGTCATGGTGAGTCCCTCGAGGAAGGTGGGGCGCAGGACGTACGTCGAGGACGTGTCCCAGGCGAACGTGTCGCCGGTCGCCGCCTCGACCGACTGCCACCGGTCGTCACCGGCGAACACGGAGCCATAGCATTGCCGGAACATGTCCGAGGTCAGTGACGTGCGGACGCCCTCGGTCACCTCCTCGGGACTCGGCCACAGGTCGGACAGGTGGACGGGCCGGCCGTCGCTGCCCGTCCCGATCGGGTCGGTCGTCAGGTCGATGTCCATGCTCCCGGCCAGCGCATAGGCGACGACCAGGGGCGGGGAGGCCAGGTAATTCATGCGGACGTCGGGGTGGATCCGGCCCTCGAAGTTCCGGTTGCCCGAGAGCACCGAGGCCACCGAGAGGTCACCCGCCTGGACGGCCTCGGACACGCCGGCCAGCAGTGGACCGGAGTTGCCGATGCAGGTGGTGCAGCCGTATCCGACGAGGTCGAAGCCGAGGGCGGCGAGGGGCTCGGTCAGCCCGGCCCGGTCGAGGTAGTCCATGACCACCCGCGATCCGGGGGCGAGCGTTGTCTTCACCCACGGCTTTGTGCCCAGTCCTCGGGCGACGGCGTTGCGGGCCACGAGGCCTGCCGCCACCATGACCTGTGGGTTCGAGGTGTTGGTGCACGAGGTGATGGCGGCCACCACGACGTGACCGTCCTGGATGTCGTCGGTGGTGCCGTCGGGCCGGGCGGCGGCGTGGCCGCGGGCGTCCCGGCCGAGGGCGGTGCGGAACGCACCTGCGGCCTCGTCCAGGCGGACCAGGTCCTGTGGTCGGGTCGGGCCGGCGATGCTCGGCACCACGGTCGAGAGGTCGAGCTCGATCACCTCGGAGAAGACCGGCTCCGGCGCCGAGGCGTCGTGCAACATGCCCTGGGTTCGGGCGTAGGCCTCGACCAGGTCGACGTGGGAGTCTTCGCGTCCGGAAAACCGCAGGTAGTCGAGGGTCACGTCGTCGACGGGGAACATTGCGCAGGTGGCGCCGTACTCGGGGGACATGTTGCCGATCGTGGCCCGGTTGGCCAGTGGCACCGAGGCGACGCCGGGACCGAAGAACTCCACGAACTTGCCGACGACGCCGTGCCGGCGCAGGACGTTGGTGATGGTCAGGACCAGGTCGGTGGCCGTGGTGCCGGCCGGCTGCTTGCCGGTCAGGCGGAAGCCGACCACCGGTGGGAGGAGCATCGAGAGGGGCTGGCCGAGCATGGCCGCCTCCGCCTCGATGCCGCCCACGCCCCAGCCGAGGACGCCGAGCCCGTTGACCATGGTGGTGTGCGAGTCGGTGCCGACCAGTGTGTCGCAGTAGGCCCGCCCGTCGTCGGTGGCGAACACCACCCGCGACAGGTACTCGAGGTTGACCTGGTGGCAGATGCCCATGCCCGGGGGCACCACCCGGAAGCCGTCGAAGGCCTGTTGGGCCCAGCGCAGGAGCTGGTAGCGCTCGATGTTGCGCTGGTACTCGATGTCGACGTTCTCGTCGTAGGAGGTCGGGGAACCCGACGACTCGGCGATGACCGAGTGGTCGACCACGAGCTCCACCGGCACCAGCGGATTCACCTTGGCCGGGTCGCCCCCGAGCTCGGCCAGGGCGTCGCGCATGGCGGCCAGGTCGACGACACCGGGCACGCCGGTGAAGTCCTGCATGAGCACCCGTTCGGGGGTGAGTGCGATCTCGGCGGCGTCGGTGCCCCCGATGCCGTGTCGCTCGGGATGGACGCCCCAGGCGGCGACTGCCTCGATGTCGGCCGCGGTCACCGCGACCCCGTCTTCGTGACGCAGGAGGTTCTCCAGGATCACCTTGATCGAGTAGGGAAGTCGGGCGACGTCGAAGCGGTCGGCGAGTGCCGTGATGCGGAAGATCTCGTAGCTGGCGTCGCCGACCTGCAGGCGGCCACGGGCGCCGAAGGAGTCGGGGGAGGTGGGGGGGTGTGCCATTCCCCTATTCTGTCGCGTCCCGGCCGCTGGTAATTCCTGGCCTGGTCAGGTCCGGGTGCGGTACTTGCGGATGGCCAGCGGGATGAAGACGGCCAGTAGGACCACCGTCCACGCCAGAGACTGCCAGACCCAGAAGGTCGAACTCTTGCCCGTGCCGGTGGAGGCGGCCCCCACCATGAGTGATCGGCAGGCACTCACCGTCACACTGAACGGCTGGTAGGTGGCGAACCCCCTCAGCCAGCTCGGCATCTGGTTCAGGGGCACGAAGGCGGCCGAGATGAAGGTGAGGGGGAAGATCAGCGGGAACGACATGACCTGGGCCGTCTCGCTGTTCGGGGCGGACAGCCCGACGATGGCGAAGCCCCACGACAGCGCGTAGGCAAAGAACAGGATGAGCAGGACACCGGCGATGTAGGAGACCGCTCCCGTGGTCGGGCGGAAGCCCACAAGCAGGCCGACCACGGTCATCACCACGATCACGAATACGTTGCGGATGAGGTCGGCGGTGGTTCGTGCGAGGAGGACCGCCCCACGGGACATCGGCAGGGCCCGGAAGCGCTCGATGATCCCCTTCTGCAGGTCCTCGGCCAGGCCGATACTGGTGCTGACCGAGCCGAACGCCACCGTCTGCACGAAGATTCCGGGCATCAGGTAGTTCACGTACGAGGTGGCGTCGGTGTGGATGGCCCCGCCGAACACGTAGCGGAACAGCAGCACGAACA
>JAKAZC010000127.1 GCA_021826655.1 Actinomycetes bacterium
GCCACCCGAGCTCCCGCCGCCCGGCCGGTGCGTGCTCATCGAAGCGTCCGACACGTTCCCCCCTCCGTTCATGGGAAACGTCGAGCTGCACGTCCACCCCGACGACATCGGCTTCGCCACCGGACGCCCGAGCGGCATCCCCCGGGTGCGCGGCTGGTTCCGGCTTCCGAACGGGGAGCTGGTCGACACGGTGGCGCTGCTCTGCGCCCTCGACGCCTTCCCTCCGACCATCTTCAACGCCGCCCTGCCGAGGGCGTGGACGCCCACCGTCGAGCTCACCACACACGTCCGGGCCCGCCCGGGTCCCGGGTGGCTGCGGTGCCGGTTCACCACCCGGTTCGTCACCGCGGGATTCCTCGAGGAGGACGGAGAGATCTGGGATGAGCAGGGTCGCCTGATCGCCCAATCACGCCAACTCGCCCTGGTGCCGCGCGGTTGAATCGGTCGGACCCCGATCGGCTTTCGGGTCTCGCACGGCATGCCGTGGGCGTGCCGCCGCCCCACCGCCCCGATCCGCAGACCGTGGTCCGGATCCCGGGCGCGGAGTCCGTCTGGGACTATCCCCGGCCGCCCCGGCTCGAACCCGTGGCGCGCCGTCTCCGGATCGAGTTCGGCGGCGTCACCGTGGCCGACACCACGGCCGGCTTCCGCGTCCTCGAGACCAGTCATCCGCCCAACTACTATCTGCCCCCCGATGCCTTCGCCAAGGGCACCCTCGTGCGCACTCGGCGGACATCCGTCTGCGAGTGGAGGGGTCTGGCCCACTATTCCGACGTGGTCGGCGGCGGCCGGACGGCACCATACGCGGCCTGGAGCTACGACCATCCGACCCCCGGATTCGCACCCATCGCCGGCTATGTCGCGGTGTATGCCGGTCCGATGGGCGGCTGCTTCGTCGGGGACGAGCGGGTGACGCCCCAGCCCGGGGGCTTCTACGGAGGCTGGGTCACCGGGGACATCACCGGCCCGATGAAGGGTGACCCTCGCACTGACGGCTGGTAGGCGGACCCCCGGTGGTGGGTCATGGCCTCACCCTTCCCCCGCTGATCCGCAAGCTGGGCCTGGTCAGCCAGCACGAGCAGGACCCGGTGCTGACGGCCGAGGCCAGGCGACGGCTGACCAACCTGGCGCTGACCAGGATGGACGACCTCGCCGCCGAGACCGGGACACCCGACGACGTGACGCAGCGGTTGCGGACCGGGTACGAGGTGCCGCCCGACCATGTCGAGAGGCGACTCGACGCCCTGGGCCCCCCGGGGGACGGCGGCGACGACCCGCCGCCCGACAGCCACGACGGCGGAGTGATGCGGTCCGCACTGGACGCCGAGATGGCATTGCGCCGGCGGATCATCGCCGTCGAGCGGAACGAACTCGACCGCTTGGTGGCCCGGCGCAAGGTCACCCGGCGGGTGGCCGAGGAGGTCCACGCCGCCCCCGACGTCGCCGAGCCGACGATGCGTCCCTGACACCGCCCGACCGTGCCGTCGCCCGACCGTGCCGGAGAGGTCGGAGGGGTCGGAGGGGTCGGAACCCGCCGACGGGCGCCTCCGGAGAGGCGCCCGTCGGATACGAGATGCTGCAAAGCACACCGGGAGCCCCGTGATGCGCCGGATGGGACCACGGTCCGGCTAGGTCGCCCGGTGGGTGTCTGGCTGGGATTCGCCAGGTGGTACAGCGAGCCGCCTCAGCGGCCAGCCACCTCCAAGGTCCCGAAACGTTGATTGCTCAGTTGGACCACCTCCTCTCTCTGGTCCGCTCATCGTACCAACGGCGGGCGCGGATTCCGTTCATCCGGAACGGGTGGGCGCGGGGTCCGTCGAGGAGGTGACGCCGCCGCCCCCACCCCGCCGTCCCGCCCTGGACCGCCGGCCCGCGCCCCCGACATGGACACCTGTCCGGCAGAACGTCTGGACACGTGTCCAGGTGAGCCGTACCATGACGACGTGCATAGCGAACGAGTCCAGTCGTGACCTCCGGCCCCGGTCTGGACCGACTCGACCGTGGAACGCTGGCGCTCCTGGTGCCCGAATACCTGCTCGCCGGCCATCTCATCGATCGGGCCGGTATGCCCCACCTCATCGGAGCGTTCGGACGGGACGGCATGCGTGACGTCGCCATCGAGGAGTGGATGGGCGCCAGTCCCGTCTACACCCGGCGGATGCAGCAGGCCCTCGGATTCGAGGGTGACTCGGTCGAGACGATCTTCAAGGGGATGCAGATCGACGTCGGGGCGCCACCGCAGTTCATGGACTTCCGATATGTGGTCGACGACCACGACCACGGCGAGTTCTGGCTCGACCACTGCGGCGCCCTCATGGACGTCGAGCCGATGGGGCCCGACTACGTGACCGCGATGTGCCACGACATCGAGGACCCGACCTTCGACGCCACCGCCACCGCGTCCAACCCCCGGGCCCAGGTTCGCCCGATCCACCGGCCGCCGCGCATCCCGGCCGATCGGACCCCACACTGTGCCTGGACCGTGACGATCAGCGACGACCATCCCCCGGTACCCGTTCCCGAGGAGGCGCAGACCATGGCCGCCACCCGGGCGGCCACCATCCAGCTCGCCCCCATCGACGTGGACGACCCGGGGCGGCACGAGTACGCCGGCCCGCTCGTCGCCGACCTCGCCTTTGCCGACTGGTCGGCCTCCGCACTGCGGCGCATCGCCGACGAGGTCTGTCTCCAGGGTCATCTCCTGGCTCTCTCGTTCCGGGCGGCGGTGGAGGCGCGGGCGGTGGCGCCCGAGGATGCCGTCGCGTTCGGCCGCCACCAATTCACCGGCGTGGCGGGGGTGGCCGCCGAGCGGTTCCGGGACGCCCTCCGCCTCCCTCCCACGCTGGAGGGAGCGGCCACGCTGCTCGGTCTGCACCCTGGGCTGCTCCCGTACGAGTACGTCCGGGGCGACATCGAACTCGGCGAGCGCCTCATCATGCGGATCGGCCGGGATACCGGTTCATCGGCCGACGGCGCGTGGCCTTCGATGCTCGACGCGGATCATCTCGGACCGCTGGATGCAATCGTGCGGGCACTCGACGACCGGTTCCGGTGCGAACCTCTATCGGACGACGAGGCCGGACTGGTCGTCGAGGTCGTTCGCGGCGCCGGGCCGGTGCCCGAATCGGACGACGTACTGCTGACGAGGTTCAGCACCGGCGCGGCATTCGCGTTCGAGGACCGCGGCACGCCGGTCGAACTTCGGACCCGGCGGCCGTAGGTCCACAGACCCTCGGGCGGGCTCAGCCGGGAGCAGCCAGGAACCCTCCGTCGCACCGGTACCCGTTGGTGGGTCCCGAGACCGGAGGGTCGTCCGAGCGCACGAACCGGCCGTTGACCACCTTGGCGATCAGGTAACAGGTCGCCTGCTTGCGATCGGCGGGATTGGTGGGGGCAAGGAGGTGCGAGGCGTCGAAGGAGGTGATCTTGCGCAGCTGCTGCTGCACCGAACCCTGGGTCGGGTGCGCCCCGGCCGCCTGGAGCGCCTGCACGAAGAGCTGGGTGTTGGCCCACCCAGCGAGCGTGTAGTAGTCCGCCTTGAATCCCGGCGATGCCTTCTGCACCCAATTCAGGAACGTGCCGACGGCTGGGATCTGGGCTGCGTCCTCCCCCAGGAAGAGCGCGTTGGGCATCTCCATGTTGCTGCCGTCGACGGCGGCGGCACCGCCTGCCGCGGTCGCCAGTGCCTCGCTGTAGGAGGCGGTCCCGATGACGAGGACCGGGTGGAAGTTCTGCTGGTTGAGTGCCTGGAGCAGCCCACCCGCGTAGTTCTCGGGCAGCTGGTCGATGTAGATGAGCTGGACGCCGGCCTTGCGCATGTCGACGACGTTCTGGGTGAAGTCGGTCTGGGTGATCGGGACTTCGGAGTAGTAGGCGAGCTGGTAACCCGCCTGCTTGAGCACCGGCTTCTCGAGGTTCCAGCTGGCCAGCGCGGACGGGAAGGCGGACGAGAGGACCGCCGTGTGCAACGCCTGCGTCGGGTACTTCCTCTTGAAGTAGTCGAGCGGCCCCGTCGGCCACCCCAGCCCTGTCGGGTTCGCGCTGAACGTGTTCGGCAGCATGATGAGTGCCGGATCGAGTGTCGTCGACACGTCCGGTACCTGGGGATTCTGCGCGAGCACGGTCTCACCGAAGCTGTCCTCGAGTGAGAAGCTCCCGACCAGAGCGAAGTCGTTGTTCACCGCGACCTGGGTCTGCTGCTTGTTCTGGGCACCGGTGAACTGGTCGTCCAGCGAGTCCACCACGAGTTTGCGCCCGTTCACTCCACCCTGCGAGTTGATGTAGTCGGCGTAGGCCTGGGTCCCCACCACCGACCCGGTGAACAGGCCTGCCGTCTCGGTGGACACGTTGCCGATCCGCACCGACGAAGCCGTGAGGCCGGTCGTGCCGGCGAACGCGGACGACGGTATCGGCGCACGGTACGCGCTCGACGTCGAGGACGACGACACGGCCGTACTGGCGGTGCCGGAGCTACTCGTCGAAGCGCAGGAGGCGAGCGCTCCACCCCCGACCGCGAGCACCACCAGCGCCAGCGCGGTCCGGCGCCAGATGTGCAACCGGACCCGGCACTGCATGGAACGTTCGATCCGCATGACCCTCCCCCTGATCGGTGCTCCTCGTGGGGACCCTGCCTGGTCGGGCACCGACCCGCCCCCCGCCGACTCCCCCGAGCGACGGCCCCACCGGCGCCGAGCGCCGGCGCATTCGAGACTCTACGGCACCGGCGCTCGGCGTGCCGGACCCCGAAACCGCCCGAGCCACTCCCCGTGCGGACCAGTGTGCGCCAACGGAACCCCGTCCTGGGTGATCACGAGGGCTGCCGCTGCCCGGCCCACCTGCGACCCGCCCCCGGGGCGTCGACCGACTGCCGGCGGCGGTCAGGGCCGAAGGAGTACCTTCACGCATGCGGCGCTGCGCTCGGCGACGGCGGCATACGCCTCGACGGCGTCGGCCAGCGCATACTCGTGGGTGAAGATCCCGTCGGTCCGGATCCGTCCGTGTCGGACCAGCGGGACCAGTTGCTTCCAGGTCCTGTGCACCGGCGCGGTCGTCATCCGCAGGGTGATGCTCCGGAACAGCGTCATGAGCGCGGGAAGCGGGTACGGCTGCAGGTCGTGGACCCCGACGACGGACACCGTCCCCCCGGCTCGCACGCAGGCCAGCGCGTCGTCCAGCGTGTTGTCGTGGGCCACCGCGTCGATGACGGAGTCGGCGCCCCGGCCCCCGGTCGCGTCGAGCACGGCCTCGACGGTCGGCCCCTCGACCCGCTCGGCCCCTGAGTCCGCCGCCCGGTCCCGCCGTCCCGTCACGGGGTCCACGGCCAGGACACGCGCCGCACCCTGGACGAGTGCGGAGCGCACCGCGCACAGACCGACCGCGCCGAGTCCTAGTACGACGACCGTGCCACCCGGCGGAATGTCGGCCCGCTGAGCACCGGCCCATCCGGTGGCGAGATTGTCGGTCAACAGCAGCGCGGCCTCGTCGTCGACACCCTCGGGGATGCGCAGCAGCTGGAAGTCGGCGGCCGGCACCGCGACAGCGGTGGCCTGGCCGCCGGGGAGCATGCCCGAACCGAAGACCTTCGGACCCTCGACGCACAGGACGGGATCGCCGGTAGCGCACCCGTTGCAGCTCCCGCAACCGGCCACGGACGCCGTCAGCACCCGGTCCCCCACGCGGAACCGACGGACCTCGGACCCGACCTCGAGCACCGTCCCGAGGAACTCGTGGCCCACCGGGATCCCTGTCCCGAGGTCGATGTCCCCGTCGTAGAAGTGCATGTCGGAGCCGCAGATGGCGGTGGCGTCCACCGACACCACCGCACCTCCCGGTCCGGGCAAGGTCGGCTCCGGCGCTTCGGCCACCCGGACCCGGCCCGGTCCTTCGATCATCACGTGCAGCACGGTCCCCCCGGTCAGGTCGGTGTCGGAGCCGGCCCGCGGCTCAGGTCGTTGAGTACTGTGGCACACCGATCCCACCCTGTGGCAGGCATCGCCACCATCCCGGGTCACGGTACCCGCCCCGAAAGGACCGGACATGCGCAATCCCCACGCCGGTGAGCCCTTCGACACGCCGGACCACGAGATCGCCGAGGCGCTCGTCGACGTGAGTGTTCCCACCCTCCTGCTCTCCCTCGTGCACATGTCCGGTGACCCGGGAATCATCCGCAGCCGGCTCCGGCCGGCAGGGCTGTTCCTTAACGAGGTCCAGGGTTACATGACCGACGAGGACCGGGCCGAGGCCCGGGCGCTCGCCCTCGAGGTCATCCGGGACTACCGGGACCGGGGCTGCCCCGAGCCCGACCCGATCTCCGCCGAGCTGCTGCACGAGATGATGACCTGGCTCGTGTGCGAGGAGGTGCCAGCGGAGTACGTCCCGATGCTGATGGAGGAGATGGAACTCGACGGCCGGGACGCCCGCCGGGTCGAGCCCCCGGGCGACCCGGCCTCCCGGTCCGAGTTCCCCGTGGTCGTCATCGGGTGCGGCCAGTCCGGGCTGCTGGCCGGCATCCGGCTGCGGGAAGCCGGCATCCCCTTCACCATCGTCGAGAAGAACGCCGGTGTGGGCGGCACCTGGTGGGAGAACTCCTACCCGGGTGCCCGCGTAGACGTCGGCAACCACTTCTACTGCTACAGCTTCGAGCCCAGCGACCACTGGACCGAGTACTTCGCGCGGCAGCCCGAGCTGCAGGCGTACTTCCAATCCGTCATGGACAAGCACGGGATCGCACCCCATGTCCGCTGGGGGACCGAGGTGCTGGGGGCCACATGGGACGACGACTCGGCCACCTGGTCGGTGCGTACCCGGGCGTCCGACGGATCCGAGGACCTCCTCGACGCCCGTGCGGTCATCTCCGCCGTCGGCCAGCTCAACCGACCCAACGTGCCCGACATCGACGGGGCCGACTCCTTCGTGGGGCCGGCCTTCCACTCCGCGAGGTGGGACCACGACGTGGACCTGTCCGGCAAGCGGGTCGCCATGATCGGTGCGGGAGCCAGTGGGTTCCAGATCGCCCCGACCATCGCCCCCGTTGTCGACCACCTCACCGTCTTCCAGCGCACGGCCCAGTGGATGTTCCCGAATCCGAACTACCACGCCACCGTCGGCCCGGGCGTGCGATGGGCACTCCGGCACCTTCCCTTCTACGGTCGGTGGTACCGGTTCCTGATCTTCTGGCCAGGATGCGACAAGGGACTCGAGGCCGCCCGTGTCGATCCGGACTACCCGGACCAGCAGCGGGCCGTCAGCGAGACCAACGAGTTCACCCGCCAGATGTTCACCGACTGGATCGTGGGTCAGGTCGGTGACGACCCCGAGCTCATCGCCAAGGTCGTGCCCGACTACCCGGCCACGGGAAAGCGGACCCTGCAGGACAACGGGGCGTGGCTGGGCGCCCTCACCCGAGCCAACGTCGACCTGGTCCGCACCGGCATCGACCACGTCGAGCCCGACGCCGTCGTCACCGTCGACGGCGAGCGGCATCCGGCGGACGTCCTCGTCTACGCAACCGGCTTCCAGGCCACGCAGGTCCTCGCCCCGATGGCGATCGTCGGACGGGACGGCGTCGATCTGCGCGAACTGTGGGGTGAGCGCCCGGCCGCCTACCTCGGGATCACCGTGCCCGGCTTCCCGAACTTCTTCTGCATGTACGGGCCGGGCAACAACCTGGCCCACGGCGGCAGCCTGATCTTCCAC
>JAKAZC010000128.1 GCA_021826655.1 Actinomycetes bacterium
GATCTCCGCGCCTACGAGCGTGAGCGGTACGAGTTCCGTCGGGCCGTCATCGCCGAGAAGCGGGTGCGCCGGGTGACGATCGGGTCGATCGTCACGCTGACGTTCGAGAGTCGGACGACGGTGCGGTTCCAGGTCCAGGAGATGGCGCGGGCGGAGCGGCTGACCACCGACGCACAGGTCCAGCATGAACTCGACGTGTACAACCGACTCCTCCCCGGTCCGGGCGAGCTGTCGGCGACGCTCTTCCTGGAAGTTACGACAGAAGAGCAGCTCCGGTCGTGGTTGCCCAAACTCGTCGGCGTGGAGCGCTCCGTCGTGCTGATCATCGGGGAGGGGAATGGCGCTGCGCGGGTGCGGTCGGTTCCCGAGGACGATCATTCGGCGCAGCTCACCCGGGTCGACGTCACCTCGGCCGTGCACTACGTGCGTTTTCCGCTCTCCCCGGTCGAAGTGGCCGCACTGACGGTCGGACCGGCGACCCTGATCGTCGATCATCCCCACTATCCCGAGGGCCGACCCGGCGTGCTCCTGTCCGACGCTGTCCGGGTGGCACTGGCAGGGGACGCGACGCCCAGCTCGACGTAGCCACGCGCCGACGAGAGCGCCCGCCGACGAGAGGGCGCCCGCTGCCCGATCCGGCGCCAGATGCAGGCCACGGCGCCACGGGTCCGTTCGGAGCGGCCGGACAGATTCGGCCGGCACCGCTATTCGCCACGGAACTCCGGCGTCCGGCGGGCGATCGAGGCGGCGATGCCCGCACGGAAGTCGGTCGTCTCCGTCAGCCGGTGCTGATCCGTCTGCTCGTTCCCGACGATTGCACCGAACCCGTCGACCAACTCGGCCCGCAGGGTGCGGCGGATCGACCGGGCGGCCAGGGGCGCCGAAGCGGCCAATTCGACCGCCATCGCCCGGGCACCGGCACGTGGGTCGTCGTCGATCGGGTCGATCAGGCGATGGCCAACGTCTCCGGCTCTTCCACCCTGCGACCCGTTGTCAGGAGCTCGAGGGCGCGGTGGCGTCCGACGACGGCGGCAGGGTGAGCGAGATCCCGAACCCCTGATGGAGCTCGAGACCGGTACAGAAGTGCCGTCCTTCCGAGCACAGGACGACGGCCCGGGCGCCGCCCTCGGCGGCCCAACCGATGGCGTCGACCACCACGGTGAGGAGCGCCGCGTCGAAATAGTTGGCCGGAGGGCGGTGCATCTCGACCACCGCCACGTGATCGCCGTCCACGACGACGGTGACCTCACCGAAGGTGCGAGTCGGACCGCTCACCGGTACTCCTCCCGACGGTGTCCGCTCCCGGCACCGGAGCGCCCCTCGGAATCGGCTCGGTCGGACCACGCGGCCACCTCGGCGAGCACCTCGTCGGTGTGCTGGCCGCTGAGTGCCGCGTGCTGGCGGACCGTCGGACCGGGGGACGCCGAGAACCGCACGGGCTGCGGGATGACTCTGTAGGTCCCGGCTACGGGGTGCTCGTCCACGGGTAGCGCGGCCACCAGCTCCTCGAGGGTGGGAATGGCGGAGGCCGGGATCCGCGCCCGTGCGCAGAATGCCAGCCACTCCGCGGTGGTGCGCCCGGTGAGGACCTGGGCCACGTCTCGGTAGAGGCTGTCGGCATGGGCGATGCGGGATCGTGCCGACCAGATCCGCTCGTCCTCGACGAGGTCGGGCCGCCCGCCCTCCCGGAACAGGTCCTCATAGTTCTCGCGGGTGTACGCCAGCACGTTGATCCAGCCGTCCGAGGTGCGTTGTGGTTGGCGTTCGGGGTTGAGGATCCGCGGGTAGCCGGGTGGCCCCTGTGGTGGGACGGCCGTGGCCGCCCCGGCATGTTCGACGAGGGTGAACGCGGTGAGCACGTCGATCATCGGGACCTCGACCCGCTGACCCTCGCCGGTGTGCTCGCGATGGAGCAGTGCGGCCAGCACCGCGTACGCGATGGTCAGCCCGCTCACCTTGTCGGCCACCAGGGTCGGGACGAGCACGGGGTCGCCGCCCTGGCGCCGGAACGTGTCGGGGATGCCCGATCCGGCCTGGATCACATCGTCATAGGCGGGAGCGTCGGCGGACGGCGAGTCCGACGGATAGCCCTGTGCCTGGCAGAAGATCACGTCCGGTCGGACCTCCGCGACATCCTCGTACGTGAGCCGGAGGCGCTGGAGCGTGGCGGGTCTGAGGTTGGTGACGACCACATCGACCGTCCCCGCGATGGCCAGCAGCCTTCCCTGGTCCACGGGGTCCTTCAGGTCGAGCACCACGTTGCGCTTGTTCCGCAGGAGGTTGAGCGCGATCCCGGACAACTGGGGGACAGGTCCCGGGGTCATGACGCGACTGAGGGTCCCCTTGGGATCCTCGACGGTGATGACGTCGGCGCCCAGGTCGCCGAGGATCTGGGTGGCGAGGGGACCCATGACGACCGAGGTGATGTCGAGCACCCGCACGGCGTGCAGTGGGCCCGGGGACGTCGATGGCATGGGGCGGTCCTTTGCTCCGGTGCCCGGGAGCATCGTCGCGGCGTCGCTGCGAGGGCCCCGGGCGGGGTGGTCCATGGTAGCGAGCGGGTCGGAGCAGGAGCCGAACCCCTCCCGTCCGCTACGGTCCCCCGTTGTCGGGTCGCCGGCGGAGAGACTGACGGGTGCATGCCTGTCGAATACGAGCTACCTGAGCCCACCCGACGATGAGCGACTCGGACGGACCGGCGCACCCAGCCGCGACGGTGTCGCACGACCCGACCCGCCCCACGCTGGTGGGCGAGTTCAAGGACGCGGTCACCCTCCGGGCGGTGCTCCTCGTCATCGGGGTGGCCGTCATCCAGCTGGCGTTCATCATGTCCTACGTCGGCGCGTTCCATCGTCCCGAGCCCTTCCGGATGCCGCTGGCCGTGGTGGCGCCGTCCGACGAGGGCGCACGCCTCGTCGCCGCGCTCAACAGCGTCACCGGTACGCCGCTCGAGGCGAAGGTGGTGCCGACAGTGGCGGCGGGCACGGACGAACTGCTGCGGCGCTCCGTTTACGGCGTACTCGTCGTCACATCGGGCTCCGCCGGCGTGCGACTGGTCGAGGCCAGTGCCAGCGGTGTCTCGGCAGCGCAGGCGCTCACCGAGGTGCTCGACGCCGTCGGTGTCACGCTCCAGCGATCGGTCACAGTGGATGACATCCGTCCCCCCGCACCCGGGGACCGCAACAGCCTCACCTCCTTCTATCTGACGATCGGATGGATCGTCGGGGGCTATCTCGTCGCGTCGATCCTGGGCATCAGCAACGGCTCACGTCCGGCGAATCCGCAGCGGGCGACCATCCGGCTCGGGGTGATCGCCGTCTACGCACTGGTGACCGGTCTCCTGGGTGCCCTGATCGTGGGACCGGTGCTCCATGCATTGCCCGGTGACACGTGGTCACTGGCGCTGCTCGGCGCCCTGCTCGTGTTCTCGGCGGGGGCGTTCTCGATGGCGCTGCAGGTGGTTGCCGGCACGATCGGTATCGGCATCACGATCCTGGTGTTCGTGGTGCTCGGCAATCCGAGTGCCGGCGGGGCCTATGCGTGGCAGTTGCTGCCGCGGTTCTGGCGCGTGATCGGCCCCTGGATCCCGTCAGGTGCCGGTACGTCCGCCGCTCGCGGCATCGCCTATTTCGGAGGCACCGCCATCGCCACCAACCTGCTGGTGATCGCCGTCTACGGCATCCTCGGGATCGTGACGGTCTACGTGGTGCTCATCGACGTCGGCCACCAGTTGGTCCACCTTCCCCGTCCCGGACGCCGCCCGGGCGCGGAGGCGGGAGCGGGAGCCTGATGACGGGGACATCCCGCGGGTGACGGACCCGGGTCACGGACCAGGGTGACGGACCCACCCTGGCGGTACCGTCGGGTCGAACGAGCCGATCCGTCCGGACGGGCAGACGCCGGGGGCGCTCGACACCTCTGCGTGCGGGATCAACCACCGGCCAGTGGGTTGGGTGCGGGTGGTGCCACCCGCCTCAGCGTGTTGCGGTCGATGTGGGAGAAGGGTGCCGATCGACCCGCGACGTCGAGCACCCCCTCCTCTTCGTAGGACCACGTCCCGTCGTCGTGCACGCTGACGTGCATGCGGTAGCTGAGCGTCCGGAAGTTGCCGTCGAGGAACGGGTTGGACAGGATCCCGTAGATCTCGGAGCCGACGGCGGCCCGGACCTCGAATTCGGTGGCGTCGGGTTCGGCGACTCCCCCGGCGAGGAGCACCTGTCCCCGCGGGATGCCCAGGGTGAGAGTGACCGTCCTTGCGGCTGGCTCCCACAGCCAGTATCCGACCTGGTCGTGAAAGGTCTCGACCTCGCCGGGCTTGACGATGTGGGTGTGGTATCGCAGTCCGTAGAGCAGCTGAGGGCCATTCGTCTGGCGATCGATCGGCTGCAGTTCGAACCGCTCGCTGAACGCGTTTCGCTCGGTTCCCGCAGCCACGGGGTGCTCGTCGGCCCCGCCGACTCCCTCCCATGTCCCGGCCATCGGCATGATGGGTCCGAGGTTGGCGAGTGTGTCCGGGTCCCCGTCCGGCTCTTCGTAGATGTCGTCGCCGTAGATGTCGTCGGGCATTCGTTGCGTTCCTCCGGGGTCGGTCCCGTCCACTGCCCGCCGTTCCTTCGGCGGTCCCGTCCGGCGCGTGCCGGACACGAATGGATCGGGCGGGACCACCCAGGTCCCGCGGTCGGCGCCGGGCCGCTCGTGGTCCGGCGTGGTGTCGACAGCACCGGGGCATGCCGTCGCTCCAGGTCAGCCTAGATGTCTCCGACCCGGCAAGGTGCCGGGGCAGGACGACGACCGCAGTCGGGCAAGGTTGTCCCCGCACCGTGGGGAGGTCGCCCGATCGGGCGGCCCGCCCGGTCCATGGAGCATCGGACGGCCCCGCACCTCGGTGCAGACGAAGGGATCATCCATGAGCAGCGCTACCACCACGACGATCATCGGGAATCTGACCAGGGACCCCGAGATCCGCTACACGCGGGACGGTCAGGCCACAACGAACCTCGGGGTGGCGGCGAATCGCAGATGGCAGAATCGGGAGACCAACGAGTGGGAGGAGTCGACGTCCTTCTTCGACGTCGTCATCTGGCGTGACCTCGCCGAAAACGCCGCCCTCAGCCTCACCAAGGGCATGCGGGTGATCGTCAGCGGACGACTGGAGCAGCGCAGCTGGGAAACCGAGGAGGGGGACCGACGGTTCAAGGTCGAGATCGTCGCCGACGAGGTCGGGCCGTCGCTCCGATTCGCCACGGTCGATGTCCACCGAGTGGTCCGACCGACCGCTGACGCGGACGGTGGATCGGGCGACGGGACGGCCGGTGCGTGAGGTCGGAACGAGCCCACGTCCTCGCCGGACCGGCTGCGCAGCTGGGGGACAGGCGGCGGCGGGCCACGACCGGTCGGGCGCGGGCGCCGGAGCAGTTCGTTTCGGGACCCAGGTCGTACTGACAAAGGAGGAGGCGTTCGGTGCCTGCCAGGCACTAGCCGACGCGGGTCGTGTGCTCGTCCGGACGGGGAGTGCCGCCGAGGCCGACACGCTCTGCTCCCTCTTCACCCTCATTGAGGACCGGCTCGCCGTCGGGTGACCCTCCTCGGAGTCGCCGCCCCGGTCCGACGCCGGTCGGGAGCCGAGCCCCCGATCCCGACCGACCTCGGTCGATCGGGATCGGACCGACGGTCTCCGCCGGTCGCCACCGACCCCGGCGCTCCCCTCCTCCCCCCGGAGTGCACCTTCCCCTCCCGGTTCCGGGGCAACGGGGCCGGGGGCGGTCGGGGAGTTCGGGATGCGGAGGTAGTGCGACCGCCGGACCGGGCGTCATCCCGCGTCGGGTTCGAACTCCAGGGCCAGCGAGTTGACGCAGTAGCGGAGTCCGGTCGGCGCCGGTCCGTCGGGGAACACGTGCCCGAGGTGGCCTCCGCAGCCGGCACAGGTGATCTCCGTGCGGCGCATTCCGAACGACGAGTCGTCGTGCTCCTCCACGGTCCCGTCGGCCAGTGCCCGGGTGAAGCTCGGCCAGCCGGAACCGGAATCGAACTTTGTGGACGTGGGAAACAGGTCGGCACCGCACCCGGCGCAGGTGAACATGCCACGTCCCTCGACGTGGAGCAGATCACCGGACCATGCTGGCTCGGTACCCTTCTGGCGGAGAACTGCGTAGCGTTCCGGGGTCAGCCGGTTTCGCCACTCCTCGTCGGTGAGCTCTACCTTGGCGGTGGTCCGTTCGTCGTTGGTGCTCATGTGGTCTCCTTCGTCATGGGTGGTACTGCAGTCCCGGTCGAACCGGTCCGTGTTACACGGACCGGGCCTCCGGGCCGGCCGGTGACCGAGGTCGCGATCACCGCGCCGCCAGAGCCGATGCGACATGCGATCCGTCGGGCGCTTCGGGGGCGTGCGCTTCGGGGTCGGGCCCTCCAGTAGGGGCAACACCCGGGCGGTAGGGGCAACACCCGGGCGGTAGGGGCAACACCCGGGTCCCCCGACGTGTTCCCGCACCGGGTCATCGCGCGGCCGGGTGCGAACCGGCGCACGGCGTGGTAGCCACGGGCGGGCCCCGAGGGCCGTTTGCTAACGTCGCGTCAGATTTCGCGCCACTCCCCCGACCAGGACGCTCCCCACCATGGACCTTCGAGACCGACCCGAGGACGAGGCCTTCCGGAAGGAGGTCCAGACGTGGCTCGGCGACAACGTCACCGGGGAGTTCGCGGCGCTCGGCGGGAGGGGTGGGTCCGGCGACGAGACCTTTGGCTTCGAGGTACGCATACAATGGGAACTGGTCCTGGCCTCCGGTGGCTGGACCTGTCTGGGTTGGCCGGTCGAGTTCGGGGGTCGCGGGGCATCCATCGCCCATCAGGTGATCTTCAACGAGGAGTACGTCAAGGCCAAGGCCCCGGGCCGAGTGAGCATCCTCGGCGAAGGACTGCTCGGACCGACCCTGATCCAGTTCGGGACGAAGGCCCAGCAGGACCGGTTCCTGCCGCGCATCGTGGCCGGGACCGAATTGTGGTGCCAGGGCTACTCCGAGCCGGACGCCGGGAGCGACCTGGCCAACGTGGCCACCCGTGCCGAGCTAGACGGCGACGAGTGGGTGGTCACCGGGCAGAAGGTGTGGACCTCCCTCGCCCACCAGTCCGACTGGTGCTTCGTGGTCTGCCGGACCGAACCCGGGTCCATCCGGCACCGGGGCCTGTCCTATCTACTCGTACCGATGGACCAGCCGGGAGTCGAGATCCGGCCGATCACCCAGCTCACCCGGACGTCCGAATTCAACGAGGTCTTCTTCGACGGGGCCCGCACCGCACGGGATCTGGTCGTGGGAGCGCGGGGTGGAGGGTGGCAGGTGGCGTTGGCGACCTTGGCCTACGAGCGTGGCGTCGGTCTCCTCGGCCACCAGTTGTCGTTCCGCCGGGAGCTCGACCACCTGATCGAGACGGCACGGGCCAACGGCCGAGCAGCCGACCCGGTCGTGCGTGACCGGCTGGCCCGGTCCTACGCCGAACTCGAAGTCCTCCGCTACAACACCTTGCGCAGTCTGTCGGGCTACGACGGACCGGTGGCACCTCCCGAGGCGTCGATCATC
>JAKAZC010000129.1 GCA_021826655.1 Actinomycetes bacterium
CCCACGATGGGAGGCGATGGTCGCGAACGTCTGCCCCCCGGCGTGGTCGGCCAGCAGCACCAGGCCGAGGAGGATCGCGGCAGCACCGATGTGGGTCATCGCCGCGTACCACTGGGCGGCGTCGCGCGTCTCAGGTCGGCGGCGGTGATCGGTGAGCAGGGCGAGCAGCGACGTCAACGCCATGAGCTCCCAGGCGACCATGAAGGTCGCCACGCTCGCCGCCGCCGGGACGAGGAGCAAGGTCGCGAGGAACGCGGGGAGCATCGCCGTGGCGGTCCTGCTCGGCGTCGCGTGGGCCCCGTAGCCGACGGAGTACCACGAGGCCGCCAGCCCCACGCCGGCGGTGGTGGCGATGAACAGGGCCCCCAGCGGGTCGAGGGAGAGGTCGACGCCGGTGAGGGGAAGGACCTGTGCTGTGTGCAGGCCGGAGGTGTGACCGGAGACCAGGACGTGGACGGCGCCGACGAGCACGGCCACGCACGCCGCCGCGCTCAGCGCGGCTGCACCGGGGAGGCGGTGCCGGTCGGGCAGGACGGCGCCGACGAGGGCGGCGACGACGGCGATGCCGATGCCGATGAGGTACGCCGTCATGCTCAACGTCCGGTGAGCCCCCGCAGCGCCTCGATGATCACCGGGGGCTCAGGCGGGCAACCGGGGATCTCCACGTCGACGGGGACGACGTCGCCGACCGTCCCGGTCACGCCGTAGGCGCCGGTGAAGACCCCACCGTCCACCGCGCAGTCGCCGCAGGCGATCACGATCCGCGGCCGGGGAACGGCCTCGAGGGTCGTCCGGAGCGGGGTCGCCATGTTCGTCGTGACCACACCGGTGACGAGCAGGCCGTCGGCGTGCCGGGGCGAGGCCACCAGGCGGACCCCGAAGCGCCCGGCGTCCCAGACCGGCGAGAAGGCCTGGGCGATCTCCACCTCGCAGCCGTTGCAGGAGCCGGCGTCGACGTGGCGCAACTGTGCCGACCCCGGGAACCGGGCTGGTGCCGCAGTGCCTGGGGGGGCGACTGCCTCGGTGACCGGATGCCCGCGTAGGGCAGCGAGCAGGGGGAGGCGACGCACAGTTGACGAAGTTATCATGCAGTCACATGATCAAGTACTCCCGGATGTCCACGGCGATCGACGGGACGGTCACGCCGCTGGCCACGTGGGCGCGGGGCGACGTGCAGGGGTGACGGAGGATCGCGCCTGGCGGCGCGCGGACCGGGCTGTCAGCGGGCCGAGCGCCGTCGAGGAGGCGCCGTGCGTTCCACGAACTCCAGGCCCTCGAGCTCGGCCAGGAGCTGGCGGGATTCGGCCAGCGTGCTCGTGAGGATCGACTTCGCCACCTCGAGCAGCTCGAAGATCCGGGGGTCGGTGACCGAGTAGAGGACCGTCGACCCCACCTTGCGGCTCTGCAGAACGTTGGCTCGCCGGAGGATCCCGAGTTGCTGGGACAGGTGTGACGCCTCGAGACCGACCTCGGGGATCAGCTCGCCCACCGACCGCTCCCCGTCCCGGAGCAGCTCCAGCACCCGGATGCGCGCCGGGTGGGCCAGCGTCTTGAAGAAGTCCGCCTTCACCTGGTAGATCGGCTGGGTCACCGACCCCAGTCCTCCTCGACCGGTGGAACTGGTGACTGGCCGGAGCACCCACCATCGGGCATGCCCGCACGTGACGAACGCATCAACTCGTGAAGGTATCAGCTGTGTCCGGCCGGCCGCCCATGGACAGCGGCGTGGAACGCGGGGGCGAGCGTCCGGCAGGAGCGGTACCGTCGCGATCACGAGAGGATCCGAAGCGCGATCCGGGCAAAGCGTCGCCAGCGCACCGTATCGGCGCTGAACGTGAACCCGTCCCGCCGGGAAGGGGATTCGAGATGGTCCAGCCGGTCTCCATGCCGTGGTCGACGCCGGTCTTCCCCCCGCCACCCCATGCGTGGAACGGGGTGCGGACGGCGGTCTTCCCCTTCGCCATCGATGTCGACGCCGTGCGGGCCGTCCTGCCGCCGGCACTCGAAGCGGCGGAGGGGGTTGGCATGGTCGCGCTCCTCTCCTATCCGTGGGGAGCGAACATCCGCATCCACCCCTTCAACGAGGCGGTCGTCCTCGTTCCCGCGCGCTGCAACGGCCAGCTCGGCACCTACGTCCCCTTCATCTACGTCACGACCGACGAGGCCCTCATCGCCGGGCGCGAAGCGGCCGGCTGGCCGAAGAAGCTGGCCGAGATCACCTGGGAGCGCGATGGCGATCGCGTCCGGGTGGCGGTGGTGAGGTGGGGGAGGACGCTGCTCGCATTCGACGGTGAGGTGAACGTGGACCTCCCCGCGGATGCCGACCTCGCCGGGCTCGCCGGGCTCGCCGGGGAGCCCGTCCCCACCTTCAACTACAAGCTGGTCCCCGGCCCTGGGGACGAGATCGAAGTCGAGGAGGTCACCGCCACGACGCTCGAGATCGTTCCGAGCGCGATCGAGGTCGGCATGGGCACCCTCGTGGCCGCATCGTCCGAGGACGACCCGGTGGCATCCGTTGTGCCGTCGGCCGGGGGCCCCTTCGCCGCCCTGGTGTCCGACAACACGATCCCCTGCGGGACGGTGGTCCACCGGGTCGACGGGCGGGTGCGGCGATGACCGATCTCGAGCTCGACGCCGCGCACCTCGAGGCCCGGGAGTGGGCACGGGCGTTCGCCGCCCGGTCCATCACACCGCGTGCCCTCCTCCTCGACGAGGACCCCGGCTCGCCGGAACGGGACGGCCTCCTCCGCGAGGCCGCCCATGCAGGGTTGATCGGGCTGTCCCTGCCCGAGGAGTGGGGCGGCAGCGGCGTCGACCCGGTGGGGGCGATGGTCGTCACCGAGGAGCTGGCGGCCGCGTGCGCCGGGTGCGCGGTGCTGATCGGAGCGACCGCCCTCGGACTGTTGCCGATCGTCGCCACCCTGGACGCGAGCCTGGTGGAGCGCCTGGTGCGACCGCTCGCCGCGTCGTGGTCGACGGACACGCCACGTCTGGCCGCCTTGGCGGCCACCGAGCCCGACATGGGCTCGGACTTCATCCAGGGTCACCCGGCCGGCCGGCCCCGCACCACTGCGGTCAAGGAAGGTGACCGCTACGTCGTCAACGGGCGCAAGGTCTTCATCTCCAACGGATCGCTGGCCAGTATGGTCACCGTCTTCGCCTCTCTCGACCCGTCGAAGCCGATCCGTGACCACATGGTCTGCCTGGCCGTGCCGACCGGCACCCCCGGCTTCGCAGTGGGGCAGGTCTTCGACAAGATGGGCCAGCGAGCCTCACCGGCCGTGGAGCTGGTCTTCGACGACGTCGTGGTCCCCGAGGACCACCGGGTGGGGGACGACGGGGCAGCGTGGGAGCTGAACCGGTTGGTCATGGTGATGAGCCGGCCCGGGGTGGCCGCCATCGCCCTAGGGATCGCCCGTGCCGCCTACGAGCACGCCCTGACCTATGCAGAGGCCCGTGTCCAGGGCGGCCGACCCATCGTCGGCCACCAGGCGACGCAGCTCGCGCTGGCAGACATGGCGACCCGGGTCGAGGCCGCACGCCACCTGGTCGTCGCCGCCGCCCGGTCGTTCGCCGCCGGGCGACCGAGCCTCAAGCTGTCGTCGATGGCCAAGACGTTCGCGTCGGACGCCGCGGTGGCCAACGCCCTCGACGCCATCCAGATCCTGGGCGGCATCGGGTACATGCGTGAGTCCGGCGTCGAGAAGCTGCTGCGTGACGCCAAGCTGACCCAGATCTACGAGGGCACCAACCAGATCAACCGGTTCGAGATGATGGAGGCGATCGCCGCCGAGCGGCGCCAAGGCTGACGGCGACGTTCTGCTCCGCCACTGTCGCACCGCTTCACGGCTCCAGCGGGCCGGAACCGGCCGGGCTAGCCTCGGGGGCGCCCGCAGGACGATTGGGGAGGCCTGATGGGGGGACTGGGGAGCCGAACGCGGGCCGTTGCCCGCCGCTCATGCACGGTGGCCGTCGGGTTGGCCACGCTGGCCTCGGTCGCCGGCGTCACGGTAGTGGCCGGGCCGCCAGCGGCGATGGCCGCCACGGCCACGGTGGCCACGTGCAGCGGCTCGGGCTCCGGGTCCCTGCCGGCCGCGGTGGCAGCGGCGTCCCCCGGTGACACGATCGACGTCACCGTGCACTGCACGTCGACGTCCCCCATCGTCCTGACGCAGGCACTGTCGATCACCGGGAACCTGGCCATCGTGGGCCCGGGTGCGGCCGACCTGTACGTGAGTGGCGGTGGCACCGTCCAGGTGGTGGACGTCTCCTCGGGCGCGACCGTCACCATCTCGGGGATGACCATCGAGGACGGCCAGGCCCCGTCCGGATCGAACGGCGGTGGCATCGTCAACGGCGGGTCCCTCACACTGACCGACTGTGTCGTGACCGGCAATCATGCCGGCAACGGCAGCAACGGGCTCGCCGGCGCACCCGGCGCTACCGGCCCTGGT
Organism: Actinomycetes bacterium; assembly: GCA_021826655.1. The sequence continues at coordinate 4,455 of JAKAZC010000129.1, forward strand.
GCAGCCGGCGGCGACGGGGGAACCGGCGGATCGGGTGGCGGCATCTACGACACGGGGACACTGCACCTCGTCGACAGCACGGTGTCGGGCAACGGCGCCGGCAACGGTGGCAACGGCGGTGCCGGTGGTAACGGCGGAAGTGCCATCGCCGCCGGTGCCGGGCCGGCGAATACGGGCGGTGTTGGCGGTGCGGGCGGCAACGGCGCGCCGGGCGGGTCGGGGGGCGGTATCTACGCCACCGGAGCCGTCACGCTCACGAGCAGCACCGTGGCGGACAACGCAGCCGGCAACGGAGGAAGCGCCGGTAACGGTGGCAACGGTGGCAACGGCCAGGCCGGTACACAGGGCCTCGCGTCAGGAGCGTCCGGCGGGGCGGGAGGTCCCGGCGGTCCCGGCGGGCTCGGCGGCAGCGGCGCGCCGGGCGGATCGGGTGGCGGCATCTACGGCACGGGTACCATCACCCTCGCGGCCAGCACCGTGGCGGGGAACCGCGCCGGCAACGGCGGCATCGCCGGCGACAGCGGGAACGGCGGCGACGGCGGTGTCGGCGGCATGGGGGCGGTCGGGACGGCGGGCCCCGGTGGCAACGGCGGTGGTGGGGGCAACGGCGGTGCCGGCGCGCAGGGCACGGCCGGCGGCGCCGGCGGCGCCGGCGGTGGCATCTACAGCAGCACCTCCCTCGACGTCCATGACGGGACCCTGTCGGGGAACACCAGCGGCAACGGCGGCGCGGGCGGGAACGGCGGGAACGGCGGGAACGGCGCGGACGGAGGTGCAGGAGGCGCGGGGGCACCCGGTCAGGCCACCGCCGCGGCGGGTGCCGGCGGAGCCGGCGGCAACGGAGGGTCGGGAGCGGCAGCCGGAGCCGGTGGCGGCGGGGGCACCGCCGGATCCGGTGGCGCGATCGAGAACGTGGGCAACCTCCAACTGGTCGGGAGCACGGTCGCAGGCGACGGCGTGGGGCTCCCTGGCCTGCAGGGTGCCAGCGGACTCGATGGCAACGCCGGTGCGGGAGGCGCCGGCGGTCTCGGTGGAACGGCGGCGACCGGTGCGGCTGGGGGGGCCGGTGGATCGGGCGGGACCGGCGGATCCGGTGTCGGCTCCGGCAATGGGGGCAACGGTGGCGCCGGCGGCGCGGGCGGTGGTCCGGTTGCCGGCGACTCGGGTAGCGGGGGCAACGGCGGCGCCGGCGGCGCCGGCGGCGCCGCCGGGCTGCTCGGTGGCGCGGGCGGGTCCGGCGGGACCGGAGGGCAGGGTGGAGGCGCGGGCGTCGGAGGCCTGGGCGGCGCCGGTGGGATCGGTGGCGCGGGCGGGAGCGGCACGACCTACGGCAACGGAGGCGCCGGCGGCGCGGGCGGCAACGGCGCGGCCGGTGGTACCAGTCCGACGGGTGCCGGGGGCGCAGGGGGCCTCGGCGGTGCCGGCGGTGTCGGCGGGGCTGGCGGGTCGCTCGCCGGCGACGGAGGTGCCGGTGGGCTCGGCGGGGTCGGGGGTATCGGTGGCACCGGCGCCAATGACGGGGGCGTCGGGGGCACTGGCGGTGCCGGTGGGGCCGGCGGTATCAGTTTCGGCGGGAACGGGGGTACTGGCGGAGCCGGTGGATCGGGCGGGTCCGGCGGCAACGGCACCGGCGCCGGAGGGATCGGCGGCGCCGGAGGGAACGGCGGTGGCGGTGGCAACGGGGGCCCCGTCGTCAATTCCGGGGGAACCGGCGGCTCAGGCGGTCCCGGCGGTGCCGGCGGAAGCGGCGGCACCGGTACCATCAACGGAGCCAACGGAAGCGCGGGGGCGGCCGGTGTGCCCGGTGTGTTGCTCCCTGCCATCGCTCGAGCCTCGTCGCCCGCTCCGGGCGCCGGACGAGCCGGAGGTCACGTGGCTGGCGGCACGACCCGCGTGGCGCCGCACGCTGCCGGCGGCACCGGCGGGGGGATCGACAACGCCGGCACGGCCACCCTCGAAGCGGACATCCTGGCTGACTCGCCGTCGTCCAATTGCGGGGGAGCCGCTCCCACGGACGGCGGGTACAACGTCGCCGACGACAGCACCTGTGCGCTCTCGGCACCGGGTGTATCGGGGAGCCTGTCCGGCCAGACCGACGCGGCGATAGGGCTGGGCCTCCTGGCCTCGAACGGTGGTCCCACCCAGACGCAGGCCATCAGCCCGTCCAGTGTGGCCGCCGGCCTGGTGCCGAAGGCCGCCTGCGGCACCACCGACCAGCGCGGCGTCCCCCGCCTCGAGCCGCCCTCATCGACGACGTGCGACGCGGGCGCCTTCGAGCTGGCACCGCCCGACATCACCGGGCTCGGCCCGTCCCCCGCCGCCACCGGCGCAACGGTGACGCTCAGCGGCTACGGCTTCACCCTCGTCGGCACCGTCGATGTGAGCGGTGCCGCCACGCCGTTCGCCGTGGTCTCCGACACGCAGATCACCTTCGTCGTGCCGAGCGGTTCGGGCACGGTCCCCGTCAAGGTCGTGAACCCCGACGGCACCAGCAATACCGTCACCTTCACCTACGACACCGCGCCGGCCGTCACCGGGCAACCGGCCGGCCAGACGGTCGCCGCCGGCCAGCCCGCCATGTTCACCGTCGCCTGTTCGGGCGCGCCCGCACCGACCATCCAGTGGCAGACCTCCACTGACGGCGGGGCCAGCTGGAGCGACATCGCCGGTGCCACGTCGTCGACCCTGACCATCGCGGCCGTCCCGGCCACCGACAACGGCGATCGCTACCGGGCCGTCTGCACCATCGCCGGCTCCAGCGTGACGAGCAACGCGGCCACCCTCACCGTGCTCGGCCGGTACTGGTTGGTCACCGGCGATGCCGGCGTCTTCACGTTCGGCGGGGCCCGCTCCTACGGGCCGGTCTCCGGTTCGCCCGTGGGCTCCGTGGTCGGCATGGCCGCCACCCCCGACGGCGCGGGGTACTGGATGGCGACCGCTGACGGCGGTGTCTTCGCTTACGGCGACGCTCACGGTTACGGCTCGGCCGCCGGTCTCCACCTGAACCGGCCGGTCGTCGGCATGGCCGCCACCCCCGACGGCGGGGGCTACTGGCTGGTCGGTTCCGACGGC
>JAKAZC010000130.1 GCA_021826655.1 Actinomycetes bacterium
GTAGTATGAATAATATGGCAAGGGAGCAGGCAACCATTACGCTTGATCGGTGCAAGGCCGCTGCCGCGCGGGCGTTGCTCGGCGTCGGCTCCACCTCGGAGGCCATCGACGTGGCGTTGGACCACCTCATCCACGCCGAGCGCCTCAAGGCCGACATCGCGGCATACCAGCGCATCCCGCCGACGCAGGGCGAGGTTGCGTTGGCAGCACTCGGCGACGCTGGTGGCATCGGTGACGACACCGACTGGGAAGCCCTGTACGCCGACGACGTCCCGTGACCGCCGCCGTGCGTCGGGGCGAGGTCTGGCTTGCCGATCTCGACAAGACCCGTCCGGTCGTCGTCCTTACCCGCGATCCCCTGGGACGCCTCCTCCACTCGGTGATCGTCGCTCCGATCACCTCGACGATCCGGGGACTCTCCACCGAGGTGCCGCTCGGTCGGGACGACGGCATCAGGATCGCGTCAGTCGCGAATCTCGACAACGTCCAACTGCTCTCTCGCGATCGTTTCCGTAGATGCATCGGACGGGCCCGGCCCGCCACCATGATGGAATTGTGCACTGCCCTGTCGGCGGCCGTGGACTGCGGAGACCCTGGTAGATCGTAGGCATCCCCAGCGATCCGGCCGGGGTTCTCGGTGACCGCTGTACACGCCATCGGGTGACGGCTGCCCGTATCATCGAGAGCATCGAAGAGACGGGACGGAGACCGCAGCGCCACACGGGACGCTTGCCGCGCGGGACGCTGAGCATGGAGCAGATCCTCCATGCCGCTGGGGAGCTGGCGGCGACCCGGGGCATCGACGCCGTCACCATGCCGAACGTCGCCAAGCGCCTGGGCGTGAAGGTGACCAGCGTCTACTGGTACTTCAGGACGAAGGACGATCTGGTTCTCGCCCTCGCGGACCGGGCGACGCGTGAATTCTACGAGGGCCTCGATTACGACGGCGAGATGCAGGGCGACGATCGCGTTCTGGAGCACTTCCGTCTGTACTGGCGACGACTTCGGGCGAACCGCCTGTGGCGTGAGATGTTCATCCACAGCGTGAGGCGGACGATCGGCAGGTCCGCGGAGGTGCAGGCACGGGCGAACCAGGTCTCGAGCTTGGGTGTCGGCCGGATCGTCGACGCCGGCCTGACTCCCCCCGAGGCGCTCAGGGCCTACACGATCCTGTCGGCCTACACGAGGGGTTACGTCCTGGTGCAGCAGTTCGAGGACGAGGACGGGGCCGAGGACGGCGCCGCCGTCGATCCGGTGCCTCGCGAGGAGATCCTCGCCTTCCTCCGGGTTCACGGGCTGACGGCGCAGCCCGACCCCGAGCAGACCTTCGAGCTGGGCCTCCGGGCACTCTGGGCGGGATTGTCGGCGCCGGCCGTCCATCGCTGATCAGCAGCCCGGCGGCGATGGCTTGATCGCCGTGACTGTCATTGTCTATACTGTTGTCCCAACAGTATAGACGCGACAGAACCCCCGGGCTCGGACCGGCCTGCACGGGCCTCGCCACAGCTGACAACCTTCGTAGCCGACAACGTTCGCAACCGAAGCGAACCCCGAGCACCGTGGAGGAGACGTGAAACGCCTCGAAGGGAAAGTGGCCTTCATCACCGGGATCGGCCGCGGTCAGGGACGGAGCCATGCGGTCCGTCTGGCAGCGGCCGGGGCCGACATCATCGGGGTGGACCTCTGCGCGGACATCGCGTCCGTGCCCTACCCGATGTCCTCGCGTGACGACCTGAACGAGACGGTCTCGCAGGTCGAGTCGCTCGACCGGCGGATCATCGCCGAGGTCGCCGACGTCCGCGACCTCCCCGCGCTGCGGCGCGTGGTCGACGCCGGCGTCACCGAGCTCGGGAGGCTCGACTACGCGGTCGCCAACGCGGGCATCAGCCCCGGGCACTTCCGCGAGACGACGCCGGAGGAGGACGCCCAGGCGTGGAAGGACGCCATCGACGTCAACCTGACCGGGGTGTGGAACATGACCCAGGCCGCGATCCCCCACATCGTCGCCGGCGGGCGCGGCGGGGCGATCGTGCTCACAGGGTCGACGGCCGGGCTGCGGGGCATGGGCGGTGGCGGGTATGGGGCCGCGAAGCACGGGGTCGTGGGGATCATGCGCGGCCTGGCCAACGACCTGGCGCCGCACAGCATCCGGGTCAACGTGGTGCACCCGACGGCCGTGAACACCATGATGGCGACCAACGACGCGATGCAGGCCTTCCTCTCCACACAGGTCGAGAAGGGCATCCATCTGCGCAATGCGCTCCCCGTCGACATGGTCGAGCCGGACGACATCAGCGCCGCGATCGAGTTCCTCCTTTCCGACGACGCCCGGTACATCACCGGCACGAACCTCCCCGTCGATGCGGGCTTCGTGAACCGCATCGGCTGACCCCGACGACCGCGTCCGGCGGGCCGGCTGAACCCCTCGCCATCCGATTCACGACCACCTGCACGAGGCGAAAGGCATCCGAGCATGACGACGAACAACCCCAGTGAGGTCTATCGAGAGGTCATGACGCTCGAGCCGCCGCAGTCGCAGACCCCCGAGGAGCAGGTCCGGCATGATTACCTGTTCGGCGAGATCTGGACGCGTCCGGGCCTCGGGCGGCGGGAACGCCGGTGGGTGACGCTCGTCTGCGTCGGGTTCGACACCGACCAGCAGGCGATGGACGACCAGGTGTACGCGGCCCTCAACGGCGGCGACATCACCCTGAACGAGATGCTCGAGTTCATCCTCCATTTCGCCGTCTACTGCGGGTGGCCCAAGGCGTCGCGCATGGAGGGCGTGGTGCGCGAGCAGTGGACGCGCATCCAGCACGAACGCGGCCTGCCCGTGACCGAGTGGCCGGTGCTCGGCAACGACACCCTCGGACCGAACGACTGGGAACAGCGGCTGCAACGCGGCGAGAAGGAATTCCGGGACGTCAACCTGGTCGACGCACCGGGCCGGAACACCCCCTACCAGCACGCCGGGATCCTCAACTTCGTGTTCGGCCACGTGTGGCAGCGTCCGGGGCTCAGCCGGCGGGACCGCCGCTTCATCACCGTTCCCTGCGTCGGCGTGGACGAGGCCCCGATCCCGATCATGTCCCATGTGGGGTCGGCGCTCCATTCCGGGGACGTCTCGCGGACCGAGATGGACGAGCTGATCCTGCACTTCTCCGCGTACGCGGGGACGGCGAGGGGTGACGTGTTGAAGAAGGCGGTCGACGACGACCTCTTCGGGAAGGCGCTCGCGCAGCGCTGAGGCGCTCGCGCAGCACGAGGGGGCTCGAACGTGACGGCGGGGGTGACCCGGTGAACTCGCAACGATCCGGTCCGGAGGGACGGCTGGCGGGCAAGGTGATCCTCGTGACCGGCGCAGCCCGCGGGATGGGCCGTGGCCATGCCCTCCGCCTGGCAGAAGAGGGTGCGGACCTGATCCTCGTCGACGTCTGCGCACCCGTCGGGGGAGTCGGCTACCCGATGAGCACGCCGGGCGACCTGGCCGACGTGGTGAAGGCGGTCGAATCGCTCGATCGGCGCGTGCTCGCCGGCGAGGCCGACGTCCGCGATCTCGACCGCCTGCAGGCCGTCGTGAAGGACGGGGTCGGCGCCCTGGGCGGCCTCGACGGCGCGGTGGCCAATGCGGGCGTCATCACCACGGGCACGTGGGACGAGGTGAGCCCGGCGGACTGGCGGGTCGTGGTCGACGTGAACCTGATCGGCACGTGGAACACCTGTGCCGCCGCGATACCGCACCTGCTGGACCGGGGCGGGGGAAGCCTGGTGAACATCAGCTCTTCCGCCGGCATAAAGGGAACGCCGCTACACACCCCGTACACCGCGGCGAAGCACGGGATCGTCGGCCTGAGCCTGGCACTGGCGAACGAGCTCGCCTCCCAGTCGATCCGGGTCAACACCGTCCATCCGACCGGGGTACCCACGGGCATGCAGGCTCCGGGCCTGCCCGAGCTCCTGGCGGGGCGACAGGCAGGCCTGGGGGCGATCTTCCAGAACGCACTTCCGGTCGAGATGGTGGAGACCATCGATGTCAGCAACGCGGTCCTCTACCTGCTGTCCGACGAGGCCCGCTTCGTCACGGGTACGCAGTTGAAGGTCGACGCCGGAGTCACCATCCGCTAGCCCTCCACCTCCTCGCCCACTCGTGCCCGTCAGCGGGGGGAGTGCGTGGTGCGCAGCTCCTCGCCTCAACGCCGCCGCGTGAGCGCCTGCCGGCATCATGGACGCCCGCCCAGCCGTCCACCGGCCCGACCCCCGACGTGGCCGAGCTGTTCGACGAGGTCGAGTGGGACCGGCCGGCTGGGGCCGCCATCAGGGGACACTCTAGGGTTGCCGGTCCGGCGGAGATAGTGCCGGGCCGGGAACGTCGTTCCCCGCCTCGGTGCAATTGAATCCGCCGGACCTCTCCGGTCCGCATTCCGCGCCCCCATGTAGTGTCACGCTTGTGCTCGGACCGACGCCCCGCGACCCGGCCGACCCGGCCGCCATCGGCATGGATCCCGGTCGCCCCGGCGGCCCCGGAAGGGGACGGGATGGCGACGGCCGCGGGCCGTCGAGTCGCGGGAGGGGGCGATGACGCCGCCCCGACAGGAAGCCGGCGCGCCACACGCCGGGAGCGCGCTGGACGGCCTGGTGGTCCTCGACCTGTCGAGCGCCCTCGGCGCCTACTGCACCAGGCTCCTGGCGGACCTGGGCGCGGACGTGGTGAAGGTCGAGCCGCCATCGGGCGATCCGATGCGAAGGCGGCCGCCGTTCGAACAGGGGGCAAGCGGGGTGGAGGCCAGCCTGTTGTTCGCCGGCTATCACGCCAACAAGCGGGGGGTGACGCTCGACGCGGGGGTGGACGACGCGCTGCCGTTGCTGTCCGAGCTGGCCGCCGGGGCGGACGTGATCGTGATATCACCCTCGCGCCGGGCGCCACTTGCCGGGTTCGCGTGGGACGGGCCCTCCCTGTCGTGGGCACCGCGTGGTGCCATCGTCGCGGCGATCACGCCGTTCGGCCTGACCGGTCCGATGCGCGGGTACCGCGCGACGCCGTTCGTTTCCTTTGCGCTCGGCGGGGGCATGCTCCACATCGGGAAGCCGGAGGGGCCGCCGGTCGCCATCCCCGGTCAGCCGTTGTGGGACTACGCCGGCCTTGCCGCTGCGGTCGGGATCATGGCCGCCGTCCGGGCCCGGCCACGGCTCGGCGGTCAGGTCCTCGATCTCAGCGTGCACGAAGCCGCGGCTGCCATGGACTTCCACATCGAGCGCTTCGACGCCGAAGGCGCGGGCAACCGCGGCCGGGCGGTCGGCATCGGCTACCCGCCGACCGGTACCTGGCGATGCCGGGACGGCTCGCTCGAAGTCTCCTGCCATCAGCAGCACCATTGGGAGGCCTTCCTGCAGATGCTCGACCACCCTGACGAGATCAGCGAGCCGGCACTCGCCGATCCGCTCATCCGCCGCGAGGCCTTCGAGGGGCTTCGCGTGATCATCGCCGGGCTGCTGGCCGACCGCGAAGTGCTCGAACTGTTCGAGCGGGGTCAGGCCGCCGGTCTGCCGTGCAATCCGCTCTACAGCGTGGGCCAGTACGTGCGCGATCCCCAGGCGCGCGCCAGGGAGCTCTTCGTCGCCACGACGAAGGCCGGTCTGGGCTCGGTCGAGCTGCCGTGGAAGGCGTTCTCGTCCACTCCGCCGCTGCTCTCGTTGCGCCGCCCCGCCCCGTGCCTCGGGGAGCACAACGTCGACGTGTTCGTCGACCAGCTCGGTCACGGCCCCGGCGAGCTTCGGGACTGGAAGGAGTCGGGGCTTGTCTGAGCGCCTCCCGCAGGCCCTCGACGGGCTCAGAGTGCTGAGCCTGGGCGCCTTCGTCGCCGGGAACACCGCCGGGCTCCTTCTGGCCGAGCTGGGTGCCGACCTGGTGAAGATCGAGGCACGGGAGCGCCCCGAGGTCCTCCGCACGCCGGCCTACGCCATCGGGCCCGCGGTGACCGATCCCTTCGGGGTGCCGCAGACGGTCATGTACGGCACGCTGTCCCGGGGGGCGAGAAGCCTGTCCCTCGACCTCCGGAACGAGCAGGCCCGGCCGACCTTCCTGCAGCTGGCGCGGCGAGCCGACGTGCTGATCGAGAACTTCGCCGGCCCGAGCCTCGCCCGGTGGGGGTGCGGGTTCGACGACGTGACCGCCGGCAATCCCGGGCTCGTCTGGCTCTCCCTGTCCGGCTACGGTCGGGACGGGCCGCGGGCGAACTACCTCGCCTATGCGACCAACACCTCGGGGTACATGGGCCTCACCTCCCTGTCGGGATACCCGCACGGCATGTTCCCCGACTACGTGACGGCCACGACCGGCGTCGCCGCCGTGCTCGGTGCGCTGGCGGAGGTGCAGCGCACCGGCCGTGGCGCGTACCTCGACGTGGCACAGATCGACGCGATGACCCAGCTGATGACCCCGGTGCTGCTCGACCCGCTGGTGAACGGGACGGAGGAGCCCTGGGTGGACAACGTCGTCCCCGGGTCGTGGCTGTCCGGCGTGTACCGGGCGCTCGGACGCGATGCCTGGGTGGCCGTCGAGCTCGAGGACGCCGGGGACTGGTCGGCACTGTGCCGGTTCCTGCACCGGCCCGAGCTGGACACCGACGATGCCGCAGTGGCCGGCGGCCATCGGGAAGTGCTCGACGAAGCCCTGGCCGCCTGGGTCGGCGAGCGCAGCGCCCATACGGCGGCGCACCTGCTGCAGAAGGTCGGGCTGGCTGCCGGCCCGGTCCAGGACAGCGAGGACATCTGGCGGGATCCGCAACTCCGTTCGCGTGGGTTCGCGGTCGACCTTCCCAACCCGGACTACGGGCCGCTTCACTATCCCGACTCGGTGTTCCGCCTCAGCCGGTCACCCGGCAGGATCGAGCGGAGCGGTCCCCGGCTGGGCCAGCACACGTACGACATCTTGCGGGACTGGATCGGGAGCGGCGAGGACGAGCTGGCCTCGCTCACCGCCTCCGGTGCGATCTACCAGGCGCCCGACGAAGCGGACGCAGAGATTCAGGTCGACCGTCGAGGTGGCTCGCCAGAGGTGGCCGGGCCGTGAATGAACCTTGACTGAATCCGGAATCAGATTTAGTCTTTGACCGTGCCGAGAAGAAAACTGCCGGACCCGGCCGAGGTGCTCCGCCGACGCGGCGTTCAGGTGACGGCACAGCGCCTGGCCGTCCTGCGCGTGGTCACCGGGCGGCCTCATTCGAGGACGGACGAGATCGAGGACCTGGTGAGGGCCGAGATCGGGGCCGTCTCCCGTCAGGCGGTCTACGACGCATTGGGCACCCTGACCGACAGGGGCCTGCTCCGGCGGATCCAGCCGGCCCGCTCTCCCGCCCGCTACGAGGCTCGGGTCGACGACAACCACCACCATCTCGTCTGCCGCAGCTGCGGCGCCACGGTCGACGTGGACTGTGCGGTCGGCAGGAGGCCCTGCCTGCACGCAGCCGACGATCACGGGTACGTCATCGACGAGGCCGAAGTCATCTACTGGGGCCTCTGCCA
>JAKAZC010000131.1 GCA_021826655.1 Actinomycetes bacterium
GAAGTAACTTGCATGCTGCGTCGATATCCTGAGTGCGGCCGAGGCGGAGGCGTTCGGGTTGGTGAACCGCGTGGTCCCCGACGAGGAGCTCGACGCGTTCGTCGACGGTTGGGCGCGGCGGCTGGCCGAGGGGCCGACGTTGGCCCTGTCGATGACCAAGACGATGCTCAACAATTCCATGGCGGTCTCGATGGACCAGGCACTCGAGGACGAGGCGCGTTCCCAGTCCACGAATTTCGGGACCCGGGACACCCGTGAGGCCCTCAGCGCCTTCATCGAGAAGCGGTCCCCGGAGTTCGAGGGACGCTGACCCCCCGGGCCTTCGGAGGGCCCGTCCCGATCGATGGGAGCGGTGCCCGCCGAAGCGGTGTCGCACCCGCCGCCTAGGGTCACCCACGGTGCCTCGAGAGCCGTCGGCACCTCGCAGCGGATCCGGGGTCGCAGCCCGGGCGCTCACGGTGGCTCTCCCGTGCCCTTCCCCATTCCCTCGGGAGTCTCCGTGATCGCCAGCATCCCCTCCGCCGTCCTCCTCGGTGTCGACGGACGACCTATCTCCGTCGAGGTCCACGTGTCCAACGGGCTTCCTGGCCTGACCATCGTCGGTCTGCCGGATGCCGCCGTGCGCGAGTCGCGCGACCGGGTCCGGGCGGCCCTGGCATCGAGCGGCCTGGCGTGGCCGCGGCGCCGGATCACGGTCAACCTCGCACCGTCGGGCATGCGCAAGGCCGGGGCCGGACTCGACCTCCCCGTGGCGATGGGGGTGTTGGTGGCGTCCGGTGTGCTGGACCCGGCGGCCGTCGCCGGGCTCGCCTTCATCGGTGAGCTCGGTCTCGACGGCTCGGTGCGGGGCGTCCCCGGCACCCTGGTGCTGGCCGACGCGCTGGTCGACCACCGCCTGGTCGTCGCCGAGGCGAGCCTGGACGAGGCCCGCCTGGCGGGAGGCCCGTGCGTGTCCGCGCCGACGCTGTCCGAAGTGGTCGCCCGCTGCACGGGCCGTCGGCCATGGGCGGATCCGCCGACCCCGGACCGGACGCACGACAGGAGGCCGGAACACTCGGATCGGCACCCCGCGGTCGATCTGGCCGACGTCCTCGGCCAGCCCGTCGCCCGTCGCGCACTCGAGGCGGCGGCGGCCGGCGGACACCACCTGCTCCTGGTGGGACCGCCCGGTGCCGGCAAGACCCTCCTCGCCACCCGCGTCGCCGGCCTCCTGCCCGATCTCGACGGGCCGACTGCCCGCGACGTTACCCGGATCCACTCGGCGGCAGGGGAGCTGCGGCCGGGCGACGGGCTCGCGACCCGACCACCGTTCCGGGCACCGCACCACGGGGTCTCCGTGGTGGCGCTGATCGGCGGAGGGAGCGCGGCCATGCGTCCGGGCGAGATCGGACTTGCCCACGGGGGCACGCTCTTCCTCGACGAACTGGGCGAGTTCCCGATCGCGGTGCTCGACGCGCTTCGCCAGCCGCTCGAGGACGGGATCGTCCGGGTCAGCCGGTCACGGGGGTCGATCACCTACCCGGCGCGGTTCCTGCTGGTGGCAGCCATGAATCCATGCCCGTGTGGAGATGCGGGTACCCCGGGGACGTGTCGGTGCTCGCCGGCGGCGCGGGCCCGATATGCCCGAAGACTCTCCGGTCCGCTCCTCGACCGGTTCGACCTGGCGGTCCGTGTAGAGCGGCCCGGGGTCGATGACCTGGTCGCTCTTCGACCGGCAGAGGCCTCCGCTCCGGTGGCCGCCCGTGTCCTGGAGGCACGCCGGCGCGCCGCCGGGCGCGGCGTCGCCGTCAACGCCGACCTCCCGTTCGGCACCCTCGACGACACCGTCCCGCTCGAGCCCGAGGCGCAGGGCCTGCTCGAGCGGCTCCTTCGCTCCGGCCGCCTGAGCGCCCGGGGCCTCCATCGCGTCCGGCGCCTGGCACGAACCCTCGCCGACCTCGACGGATCGGGTCCTGAACTGTCGGTCCCCCATGTGGCGGAGGCCGCGTTCCTGCGGGGGAGTCGGGCGCTTCTGCTGGGGGAGGAGGTGCGGTGAGCGGAGCCCACCTCAGCGATGACGCCTGTGCCGCCTCCCTGGTAGGACTGCCCGGAATGACACCGGTGCGCCTGGCCCGCCTGCTCGACGGCCTGGGCCCCAGGATGGCGTGGAGCGCGGTGCGGGCGGGGACGCACCCGGGGGACCCGTCCCGCCGGTTCATGGGCGCGGCCCGGGCCACGGATCCGCAGGGCGTTGCCCGCCGGTACGCCGACGCCGGTGTCTCCGTCCTCCTTCCGGACGGGCCCGGGTATCCGGCGGCCCTGGTGGGCGACCCGGGCGCCCCCGCGGTGCTCTGCGCCACCGGGAACCCGTCGGTGCTCGAGGCGCGACCGGCCGTGGCCCTCGTCGGCACCCGGTCCGCCACCCCCTATGGCGCACGGGTGGCCTCTGCCTTCGGGCGGGAACTTGCGGCCGCGGGAGTCGTGGTGGTGTCCGGGCTCGCGCGGGGCATCGATGCCGCCGCCCATGCCGGGGCACTCGCCGCAGGATCGGGCGCCGCGCCGCCGGTGGCCGTGGTGGGGACGGGTCTCGACGTGGTCTACCCGAAGGAGAACCGGGTGCTGTGGGAGCGCGTGGCGGCGTCCGGAGCGGTGCTGTCGGAGGCGCCGTTGGGCACCGGGCCCAGACCGCGGGTCTTCCCCGCCCGGAACCGGGTCATCGCGGCGCTGTGCGACGTCGTGGTGATCGTCGAGAGCCATCGGAGCGGCGGCTCGCTGTATACGGCCGAGGCGGCGGCCCGCCGGTCGATACCGGTGTGCGCCGTGCCCGGATCCGTCTACAGCCGCGCCTCCGCCGGGAGCAACGAACTGTTGGTGGACGGGTGCACGCCGGTCCGCGATGCGGCCGACGTCCTCGTCGCCGTGGCGCTGGCCCGCCAGGGCCGCGGCATGGTCGGACCGACCGAGGTCCCGAGGGCCAGGGGTCGGGGGGGCGGATTCCGACAGGAACCCACCGATCGGGTCCAGCGTTCGGTGTGGGAGGCCGTGGACGACACGCCCACGAGCGTCGAGACCGTCCTCCTCCGCACCGGCATGTCGCTCGCCGCCCTGGTGGCGGCGGGGGAGGAACTCGTCGAGGAGGGACTGCTGGCCGCCGGGGCCGGCTGGTGGGCCCGGGTGTGATCTCTGCCCCGTCTCCTGCGTCGGGCGGGGCCGGGAAGGGACCTGCCACTACTGTGCGGGGCATGTCGGCGATCCCGGTGAGCTCGGCCCGCCTCGTCGGGGTCGGGGCGTGGCTCGCGCCACCTGCCGCAGGAGCCCCCGACGTGTTGGAGCGGGCGGCGACGGCCGCGGCGGCGTGCGAACGGGCCGACCTCGGTTCGCTGTGGGTGTCCGAGTCCCCCGGACCCGCCGGAGTCGGAACGTCCTATGAGGCCTACTCGCTGCTCGGGGCCCTGGCGGTCCGATCCGTCAAGGTCCGTCTCGGAGTTGTGGCCGACGGATCGGAACGACGGGCTCCGTCGATCCTGGCCAAGATCGTCACCGGGGTGGACGTGATCTCGCACGGGCGAGGCGTACTGGCCCTCGACGGCGACTGCGCCACGGGGACCGACGCCGAACGCCTGTCCGAAGCGCTGATCGTGAGTCGGGCGGTCCTGGTCGACGAGCACCCCACCTATGCCGGCCGGATCTACTCGGTGGACGGGGCGGTCAACCGACCGGCTCCGGTCCAGGACGGCGGCGTGCCGATCGTCGTATTCCTGCACGGACGCGGCCCGGGGCTCGGGGCGCTCCTCGACGTGGCGGCCAGGTCGGCCGACGTGGTCGTCGTCGACGGAGGCTCCGGGGGCGTGGACGACGTGCGTCGGCGCCTCGCGGAGCGGGTGGGCGTTCGACCGGATCCGCTCGGTCCTCTCGGGATCATCGGGCGAATCGGCCCCGGTGCGGTCGGCCCCGGTACGCACCGCCAAATCGCTGCGATCCGAAGTGCGGGCGCCACCGGCTGCCTGGTCGGGGTGTCCTACCCCTGGGACCCGGACCTCGTCGAGGGGCTGTATGCGGCGTGGTGATCCGATCCGTGCAGCCGGCGGCGTGGTGACCGCCCAGGTCACCCGACCCCGTGCCGGTCGGGCGAGTCAATCGTCGTCGGGCGCCTGCATCACGACCTTGTCGGCCTTGACCGTGTACTTGACCCGCACCTCGCCCGGCCGGCGCATCGGGTAGGAGTCGAGTCCCATGTACTTCTTGGCCAGGGAGTCGATATGGGCGTCCGCCCCGTCCTCGGTCGCCACTGCGGTCCCACGGACCACCACCACGTTGAACGGGTCGTCCGGGTCGACGACCGACACCGCCACCTGGGGATTGGCGTCGAGGTTGGCCTGCTTCACCCGGCCCCGGGCCGTGTTGAAGACCAGATCGTCGCCGTCGAGGTCGATCCACACCGGGGTGACCTGAGGTCGTCCGTCGGTGTCGACGGTCGCCACGTTGGCGATCACCGGCCGTCGGACGAGTGTCTTCGCCTTCTCGGAGAGCTTGGTCGTCACGGGTTCCTCCTGTGGTCGCTCGGAACCGGCACCTCGCCGGACCCACGTCAGCCGAGTGTACGACGCGTTCCAACGCGCACGTCCGCCCCCGGTCGCCGGATGGGTCCACTGCTAGGTTGCGAGCATGTTGATCGGAGCGCACGTCCGGGCGGGCAAGGGACTGGTGCCGGCCCTCGAACACGGGGCGGACATCGGTGCCGACGCCGTGCAGATCTTCACCCAGAGTCCGCGGATGTGGAAGGCATCGCAGTACAGCGACGAGGTCCTCGCCGCCTACCGGGAGGCCCAGGCCGCGCACCCTTCGGTGGCCGCCACCTTCTGCCACGCCACCTATCTCATCAACTTGGCGTCACCCGACCCCGAGCTGGCCGCGAAGTCACGTGCATGTCTCGCCGCCAATCTCGCCACGGCGGGAGGGATGGGTGCCGACGGCCTGGTCCTGCACATCGGGAGCCACCGGGGGAGCGGTTTCGGTACGGCACTTCCGGCGGTGGCCGAGGCGCTTCTCGACGCACTGGACGAGGCGGAGACCGACGTCGACGGATGCGCCGTCCTCCTCGAGAACGCCGCCGGGGCCGGGGACACGGTCGGTCGGTCCTTCGACGAGCTCGCCCAGGTGATCGCCGCCGCGGGCGGTGACGAGCGCCTCGGGGTCTGTCTCGACACTCAGCACCTGTGGGCGTCGGGAATTCCCTTCGGCACGGTCGACGAGGCCGACACGCTGGTCGGGCTGATCGAGGGCACCGTCGGGATGGGCCGGCTGCGCTGCCTGCACCTCAACGACTCGAAGGTCGACTTCGGGGCCAACAAGGACCGCCACGAGAACATCGGTGACGGCACGATCGGCGCCGATGGCCTGGCCGCGCTCCTCGGACATCCTTCCCTGCAGGACGTGCCGGCCATCCTCGAGGTCCCCGGGGAGGGAGACGGTCCGAGGGCGCAGGACGTCGCCGCCGCTCGGGAGGTGCTCGAAGCCGGTCTGGCGCTGCGGGCCTGAACGGCCCGCAGCGGAGGCGGGCCGGCCACCGCTACCTGCCCCTGGAAGTTGTAATGAGAATCATTCCCAACTAGCATGCGTGTATGCGATCCGCCGTCACCGACGTGCCCGATCGGGTGGGCGTACGTCGACCGACCCGCGCCCGTCGACCGATCCGCGATCGCCGGGGCTCCACCTCGAGTCGGCGCGTGATCGCGGCGCTGGCCGCGCCGGTGCTCCTGTCGGGATGTGCACTGTCCCTGCCTCCGGGCGGGGAGGGCGCCGCCGCCCATTCTCCCCGTGTCGTGCGGGTGGTGGCAGCCGAGGATTTCTGGGGAAGCATCGCCGCCCAGGTCGGTGGCATCCACGCCCACGTCGACAGCATCATCGCCAGGCCCGAGACCGACCCCCATTCCTATGAGCCCACGGCCGCCGACGCCCGCAGACTGGCCGATGCGCAGGTGGTCGTGCTGAACGGCGCAGGCTACGACCCGTGGATGCAACGGCTCCTGGCGGCCGACGGCGGGTCGCCGACCGTGCTGGACGTCGGCACACTGGTCGGCGTCCCACCCGGGGGGAACCCGCACCTGTGGTACTCACCCACCTACGTCGACCGGGTGATTGCCGCCGTCACCGCGGACCTTGCCCACACCGACCCGACCGACCGATCCTATTTTGCCGTCCGGGAACAGCAGTTCGAGCAGGTCGGCCTGGCCGGGTACCACGCGGCCATCACCTCGATCCGGGCCAGGTTCGCCGGTACCCCCGTCGGTGCGTCCGAGTCGATCGTCGTCTACCTGTGCCAGGCCCTCGACCTCGACCTCGTGACGCCCCCGTCGTTCCTGCGCGCGGTCAGCGAGGGCACGGATGTGTCGGCGGCCGACAAGACGATCATCGACAACCAGATCCGGGACCGCACACTGCACGTCTATCTCGAAAACACGCAGAACCTGACGCCGGACGTGCAGACGCAGGTGCGCGCCTCCCACGCCGCCGGCATCCCGGTGGTTCCCGTCACCGAGACCCTGCAGCCGGCAGGGGTCACCTTCCAGGCATGGCAGACCGCGCAGCTGCTCGCCCTGGCCACCGCATTGGAGGCCTCCCGTGGATGACGTCCCCATGCCTGTCGGCCCCGGCGGACCTCCTGCGGTGCGGCTCGTCGACGCCTCGGTCCGCCAGGGAGGCCGTAGCGTCTGGTCACACGTCGACCTCGTCGTCGAACCGGGTACGTTCATCGCCGTCCTCGGTCCGAACGGGTCCGGCAAGTCGACACTGATCAAGGCGGTCCTGGGGGTTGTCCCGCTCTCGGGAGGGCACATCGACGTATTCGGCCGGGAGCCCGGTGCGGCCGGTCGGGACATCGGCTACCTCCCCCAGCGCCGAAGCTTCGAATCCGGACTGCGGGTGCGGGGCATCGATATCGTTCGCATGGGTGCCGACGGCGACCGCTGGGGACTGCCCCTCCCCTGGGGTCCGGGCCGCCGGACCCGCAACACCCGGGTGGACGAGGTGATCGAACTTGTGGGGGCGACCGGGTTCGCGTCCCGGCCGATCGGCGAGATGTCCGGAGGCGAGCAGCAGCGCCTTCTCATCGCCCAGTCGCTCGTTCGGAGCCCGCGGCTGCTCCTCCTCGATGAACCACTCGACAGTCTCGACATCCCGAATCAGGCGGCGGTGGCGTCACTCATCGCCGACATCTCGCGGGCGGCGGGTATCACCGTCCTCATCGTTGCCCACGACGTGAATCCGATCGCCTCCTCCATCGACGGCGTGGTCTACGTCGCCCGGGGACGGGCCGTGAGCGGGACCCCGACGGAGGTGATCACCTCAGAGACCCTGACCGCCCTGTACGGCACGCCGATCGAGGTCCTGACCACGAGCGACGGTCGGCGGGTCGTCGTCGGCCAGCCCGATGCCGCATCCCACCACGCCGGCCCCCACGACCGCGACCACGCCGGCCCCCACGACCACGACCACGCCGGCCCCCACGACCACGACCACGCCGGCCCCCACGAC
>JAKAZC010000132.1 GCA_021826655.1 Actinomycetes bacterium
GATGAGCGCGGGCCCCCGGATCGACATCGGTTCGTAGACAGGCCCGACGGGACCGACCCCGTCCGTCGGGCCGACGTCACTGTCGGGCCCGGGTCCGTCGGACGCTCGCGGGCCCGACGACAAGGTCATCGCCACATGTTACCGGTGTCCCCGCTGCCCGGTCCCCGCGCCCGGTCCACCGTGGTGGGGGCTCAGCATGCGCCGTCCACGGGCACGGTGCCGGGGTCGCCGGGGTGGGCGGCGTCGGCGGGGTCGCCGGGGTCGGCGGGGTCGATCGGGGGATCGAGCGCTCCGGCCACCCGGAACGAGACCAGGGCGGCGCCGAGGGTCGACGCCAGGATGCCCCAGCGACTCACGGTCGGCAGGCGGCGGAAGGCGAGGAGCGTGACCCCAGCGTCGACGGTGTCGGCCATACCGGCCAGTGCCACCCACGGGCGTGCGTCGGCACCGGTCACGCTCAACGCCCGGAGGGCCCCGATCCCGAGGGCCAGGTCTCGGCCGCCCATCGCTCGGGCCAGGAGGCGGGCTTCGGCGGAAGCGGCAGCGTCCCCGATCCATGGTCGGGTCATAGGTGTCGGAGCCACCAGGGCGGTGCAGCCGATGGCGATCCTCCCGATCGCGACGAGTCGGGCCAGGCGGCGGGGGAGCGCGGGCGTCATGCCCCAACGGTACCGGTGACGGCCGGTCTCCCCGCCCGGGGGCGGTGAGGAGGACCGGTGGTCAGCCACGAGCGGTTGGCCACCGAGTGCCCCCATAGTTCCCACGGAGAGGGAGTGCCTGACCGCTCCCCGTGCTAACTGTTCACCAGATGTTTACATCGGGGATGCAATCCCTCACAATGCGCAGATCGATGACGACGGTGTGCCGTGGTCATGGGGAGGGGGTGGCCCGGTCGCACCAGACCGGGCGGCACCTGTGGTACCGGGGGATTCCGGGGGGGGAAGAGGCCGGGTCGCTAGACCCGGCCTCTTCCCCCCCCAGGCGGGCCACGGCCCGCGGTGGAGGCGTCCTAGGACGAGGCCCAGCCGAAGGGGTCCAGCGGGCCGTGGCCCCGGCCGAGTGCCCACCCGGCCGATCCGACCAGGGCGTCGTGGACGAACCGCTTGGCCCCGGCGACCGCATCGGGCACATCGGCGCCGTGGGCCAGCAGTGCCGCGGTGGCGGAGGCCAAGGTGCACCCGGTCCCGTGGTTGTTGCGGGTGACCACCCGGGTGTCCTCCAGGACCACGACGTCGGTCCCGTGGACCAGCACGTCGGCGACTCGGTCCGGCGCGGACCCCGACCCGGTGTCGTGCACACCGGGCAGGTGCCCGCCCTTCACCAGGACCCAGCCGGGGCCGAGAGCCTGGATCTTCCGGGCGAGCCCCACCATGGCGTCGACATCGGCACCCTCCACGGGATCCACGCCGGCCAGGATCGCCGCCTCGATCAGGTTGGGGGTCACCAGCAGCGCCTGCGGGACCAGGAGGCGGCGGTAGGCGTCGACGGCATCGGCGTCGAGCAGGGGCCGACCGCTCGAGGCGACCATGACCGGGTCGACCACGAGCGACGGCAGGTGGCCGGCGGCCGCCCGTTCGGCCACCAGGCGGACCACCGCCCCGGTGGCGAGCATCCCGGTCTTGACCGCCGCCGGGACCAGGTCGTCGAGCACGGCGTCGAGTTGGGCGGCGACGATCCCGGTCGGTACCGCGTGGACGGCGGTGACCGCCCACGTGTTCTGGGCGGTGACGGCGGTGACCACGGTGGTGGCGAAGACGCCGAGTGCGCTCATCGCCTTCAGGTCGGCCTGCACTCCCGCTCCCGCCCCCGAGTCGGATCCGGCGATGGTGAGGGCCACCGGAGGTGCCGGGACGCCCCGGCAGGCAGTGGGGTCCGCGGGCCCCGACCCGGGCCCCGACGGGATCACCGGCCCACCAGGCCCTCCGACGGAGACGAGGCCTGGGCCACGAAGCGTCGGGTGATGCGACCGGCCCGGCGCGCGGCGCGGCCGGCGGTGACGGCGTCACGCATGGCGGCCGCCATCGTCGCGGGGTCCTCCGCCCGGGTGACGGCCGACGCCACCAGGACGGCGCTACAACCGAGTTCCATGGCCAGACAGGCGTCCGAGGCCGTCCCGATCCCGGCGTCGAGCACGACCGGCACCCCGGCCCGTTCGACGATCAGCTCGATGTTGTGTGGATTGCGGATGCCCAACCCGCTGCCGATCGGGGCGCCGAGCGGCATCACGGCGGCACAGCCGACCTGCTCGAGGCGCCGGGCCACCACCGGGTCGTCGCCGCAGTAGGGGAGGACGGTGAACCCGTCGTCGACGAGCTGTTCGGCGGCGTCGAGCAGCTCGACCGGGTCCGGCAGCAGGGTCCGGTCGTCCCCGACGACCTCGAGCTTGACCCAGTCGGTGGCGAACGCCTCCCGGGCCAACCGTGCCGTCAGGACGGCGTCCGCCGCGGTGAGGCAGCCGGCCGTGTTGGGCAGGATGCGGATCCCCATGCCGTCGAGGAGGTCGACCAGTGAGTGCCGGGTGGTCGGGTCCACCCGGCGCACGGCCACGGTGGCGAGGACGGTCCCCGAGGCCGTCAGGGCCCCGCCCAGCGACTCCGGGCTGGTCATCCCCCCGGTCCCGAGGAGCAGCCGGGACCCGAGCTCGGTTCCGGCGATCACGAAGGGGTCCCGGGTGGCGGCGGCGGTCATCGCCCGCCACGGTACCCCCGCACCGGCGGTGCGGCGACGGTCGGGGTGGCGAACGTCCCGTGGTCGGGGACCGGGGTCTCACCCGCCGGCGGCGGCCGTCACGATCTCGACCGCGGCCCCGGAGGCGATCACAGTCGTGTCCCACTCGCTCCGCGGCACCACGGCACCGTCGACGGCCACGGCGACTCCCCGTGGTGACGGGCACCACTCCGACACCAGACGGCCGACGGTGGCTCCACCGGCGGCGTCGTGCGGTCTGCCGTTGACGGTGATGGTCCCGTCGCCCCCGTCGCCCCCGTCGCCACCGTCGCCGGTCACGACCTCCGTCCGGTCGCCGGCGGAACCGCCTCGAAGCGCCCGGGACGGAATGCGGCGAAGGGACCGTCGTCGGTGCCGTGGCCGAGCAGCGTGGTGACCACGTCGTCGGCCGTCAGCGGGGCGAGGAGGATGCCGTTGCGGAAGTGGCCCGTGGCGACCACCAGGCCCTCGGTCGCCGTCGCCCCCACGAGAGGACCGTTGTCGGGCGACCCCGGCCGGAGCCCGGAGGTCGTCTCGACGACGGTGTACTCGTCGAGGGCGGGCACCACCCGGCGGGCGTCGTCGAGCAGGTCGACGAGGCCTCCGAGGGGCACCGATCGGTCGGTGCCGCGCTCCTCCATGGTCGCCCCGACCACGAGTCCGCCGTCGTCCCTCGGGACCAGGTAGCACGTGCGCCCGTGGAGCAGCGCACGCACCGTCCGTCTGAGGCGGGGCACCCCGTCCGGGGCCTGGAGCCGGACGGTCACGCCCCGCACGGGTCGGACCGGCGGGCGGACGTCGTCGGGCAGGCCCCGGAGATCGCCCGACCGGCTGCCGGCCGCGACGACCACCGCACGGGCACCCAGCCGCCCACCGCCGGCCAGTACTACCCCCTGGGTCCGACCGTCGGCCACCTCGACGCGGTCGACCTCGTCGGGCACGAAGGAGGCTCCTGCGTTCCGGCACGCCGCCAGCAGGGCCATGGCCGTCGCCCGGTTGTCGACCTGGTGGTCGTCGGGTAGATCGGCGCCCCCACTGATCCCGGGGGCGAGCAGCGGTTCCGCTTCGCGGCAGGCCCGGGCACCGAGCCGTCCGGCCGCCAGTCCCACCGTCCGATGGAAGGCGAGCACCCGTTCGGTGGCGGCCCGGTCGGACGGGTCGCCCGCCACCAGGAGGGTGCCGTCCGGCCGGAAGTGCACGGGTTGGCCCGAGGCGGACTCGAGCCGGGCGGCGAACCCGGGCCACGCTCGGACGGCGGCCTGGTTGAGTGCGGCCAGCGCCAGTTCGCCGAACTGGGCCTCGGCCACCGGCGCCAACATCCCTGCAGCCGCCCACGTCGCACCCCGGCCGGGTGCAGGGTCGACCACGGTCACGTCGAGGCCGGCCCGGGCCGCCGACCAGGCAATGGCCATGCCGATGATCCCCCCACCCACCACCACGACGGCGTCGCTGTGGGTGGGGGAGGCCATGGCGCCCATGCTACGACCGGGTGGGTGTCCGACGGTCCTGCGGAACGGGCGTCCGCCACGCCGGTCCAGGCGGGACACCGTGTACACTCGACGGACCACGCAAGGGCCAACGTCGTCCCGCGCAGGGAGATCCACAGTCCCACTTGGAGCGACCCGATGACGACAGTTGCACCTGCACCCGACGGCGGCACCGTGCCCGCGCAGCCCGTCCCGGTGACCCTCGACGTCCCCGTCATCGGCAGGCGCGCAACCCACGCCCCGACCGCGGGTCTCTACGATCCACGGTTCGAGCACGACGCCTGCGGCGTGGCCCTGGTGGCGGACCTGCGGGGACGTGCGTCCCATGGACTGGTCCTCCGGGCCGTCAGCGCCCTCGAGCACCTCGCCCACCGGGGCGCCACCGGCAGCGAGGAGGACAGCGGTGACGGCGCCGGCATCCTGATCCAGGTTCCGGACTCCTTCTACCGCCAGGTGGTCGACTTCCCCCTGCCCGAGCGCGGTCACTACGCGACCGGGATCGCCTTCCTCTCCCGCGACGAGGACGAGGCGACCCTTGCCCGGGCCCATATCGGCACACTGGCCGTCGAGGAGGGGCTCGACGTCCTGGGATGGCGGGAGCTGCCCGTTGCCAACGAGACGTTGGGCTCGATCGCCGAGGCCGCCCGGCCCTCGATGCACCAGCTGTTCGTGGCGCCGTCGGCGGACACGCAGTTGAGTCCGGGCGACCCGGCTCTGGCCATCGACCGCATCGCCTTCGTGCTGCGCAAGCGGGCCGAGCACGAGGTCGAGTCGTGCTATCTCGCCTCGCTGTCCGCCCGGACGGTGACCTACAAGGGAATGCTCACCTCCCACCAGCTGGCCGAGTTCTACCCCGACCTGGCCGACGCACGGCTGGAGAGCGGGCTGGCCCTCGTGCACTCCCGGTTCTCGACCAACACGTTCCCGTCGTGGCCCCTCGCCCATCCGTACCGCTACATGGCCCACAACGGCGAGATCAACACCCTGGCCGGCAACCGGAACTGGATGCGGGCACGCGAGGCGCTGTGCGCCACCGAGCTCATGCCCGGGCTCGAGCGGGCGTTCCCGATCGTCACGCCCGGGGCCAGCGACTCGGCCTCGTTCGACGAGGTCCTCGAGCTGCTGCACCTCGGCGGCCGGCCCATCCACCACGCGGTCCTCATGATGATCCCCGAGGCGTGGGAGAACCACCGCACGATGGACCCCGCCCGACGGGCGTTCTACCGCTACCACGCGTCGCTCATGGAGCCGTGGGACGGTCCGGCCGCCGTCGCGTTCACCGACGGATCGGTCATCGGCGCGGTACTCGACCGCAACGGCCTGCGCCCGGCCCGCTACTGGGTGACCGACGACGGCATGGTGGTGCTGGCCAGCGAGGTCGGCGTCCTCGACGTCCCGCCGTCCAAGGTGGTCCGCAAGGGCCGCCTGCAGCCCGGCCGCATGTTCCTGGTGGACACCGAGGCCGGCCGCATCGTCGACGACGCCGAGATCAAGGACACGCTGGCGGCCGAGCATCCCTACGGCACCTGGCTCGAACAGGGTCAGATCGATCTCGAGGACCTACCGCCGCGCACCATGCTCACCCCGCAGCACGCGTCGGTGGTGGGCCGCCAGCAGCTGTTCGGGTACACCAACGAGGAGCTGCGGCTGATCCTGGCCCCGATGGCCCGGACCGGCGCCGAACCGATCGGCTCGATGGGCACCGACGCGGCCATCGCCGTGCTGTCGGACCGGTCGCGCCTGCTCTACGACTACTTCACCCAGCTGTTCGCCCAGGTGACCAACCCGCCGCTCGACGCCATCCGCGAGGAGCTGGTCACCTCACTGCTGTCGACCCTCGGGCCGGAATCGAACCTCCTCGAGCCCACGGCCGAGTCGTGCCGCCAGATCGTCCTGCCCATGCCGGTGATCGACAACGACGACCTGGCCAAGCTGGTCTACGTCAACGAAGACGGCAGCACCCCGGGCTTCCGGGCATTCGCCATCGACGGGCTGTTCGACGTCGCAGGCGGTGGCGACGCCCTGCGCGCCGCCATCGACGACGTGCGCGCCCAGGTGAGCCGGGCCATCGACGACGGGGCCGACGTCATCATCCTGTCCGACCGGAACTCGACCGACGAACTGGCTCCCGTTCCGTCGCTGCTCCTGGTGTCGGCCGTCCACCACCACCTGGTGCGCACCAAGGCCCGCACCCGGGTCGGGCTGGTGGTGGAGTCCGGCGATGCCCGCGAGGTCCACCACATGGCGCTCCTCAAGGGCTTCGGCGCCGCCGCCATCAACCCCTATCTGGCGTTCGAGACCATCGACGACATGATCGCCTCGGGGCTGCTCGTCGGCGTGACCCCCCGTCAGGCCCAGAAGAACTACATCAAGGCGGCGTCGAAGGGAATCGTGAAGGTGATGTCCAAGATGGGCATCTCGACGGTGGCCTCCTACACCGGTGCCCAGGTGTTCGAGGCGGTGGGACTGGCCCACGACATCGTGGACGAGTACTTCACCGGCACCGTGTCGCGCATCGGCGGCGTGGGCCTCGACGTGCTGGCCGGGGAAGTGGCCCAGCGTCACCGGCTCGCGCATCTCGACCGTCCGACCGAGCGGGCCCACCGCGAGCGGGAGGTCGGCGGCGAGTACCAGTGGCGGCGCGAGGGCGAGATCCACCTCTTCAACCCGCGCACCGTCTTCAAGCTCCAGCACGCCACCCGTACGAAGCGCTACGGCGTGTTCAAGGAGTACACCCGGGCGGTCGACGACCAGTCGACGGCGCTGGCCACCCTGCGCGGGCTGATGACGCTGCGTACCGGCGTGCTGCCCCCGGTCCCGCTCGAGGAGGTCGAGCCGGTGTCGGCCATCGTGGCCCGGTTCTCCACCGGGGCCATGTCCTACGGTTCGATCTCGGCCGAGGCGCACGAGACGCTGGCCATCGCCATGAACCGGCTGGGGGGCAAGTCCAACACGGGCGAGGGCGGCGAGGACCCCGACCGGTTCACCCCCGACGCCAACGGCGACTCGAGGCGCAGCGCCATCAAGCAGGTGGCCTCGGGCCGATTCGGGGTGACGTCGGAGTACCTGGTGAACGCCGACGACATCCAGATCAAGATCGCCCAGGGGGCCAAGCCCGGCGAGGGCGGCCAGCTGCCTGGCCACAAGGTCTACCCGTGGATCGCCAAGACCCGGTACTCGACGCCGGGCGTCGGGCTCATCTCGCCGCCACCGCATCACGACATCTACTCGATCGAGGACATCGCCCAGTTGATCCACGACCTCAAGTCGGCCAACCCCCGGGCCCGCGTCCACGTGAAGCT
>JAKAZC010000133.1 GCA_021826655.1 Actinomycetes bacterium
GGGACCGCCGCGCACACGCGGTCGGGGACCGGCGCGCGCGCACGGCCGGCGGCGGCCGAACGAGCCCCCCGGCACGGTCTCACCCTCGGATCGGAGGAGCCCATCGACAGCGTCCCCCCTCAGGTCCCCACGGGAATTGCTGGCGCCAGGCACGCTACCAGTAACTGACAAATGCGTCTACCGAATCGGTCCTCGCCGGCCGCTCCGCGTCAGGTGACGGGCGGCGCGCCCCGTTCGATGTCGGCGGGGACGCGCACGATGTGCCGGGCGCGCAGCAGCTCCTCGTACCCCTCGGGATCGGCGGGCACCGGGGTCATGTCGCCGCTGTAGAGCTCCAGCAACCTGGTCCCGTCGGGACCGGCCACCAGGGGCCCGAAGGTCGCGCCGTGCGGGAGGCGCACCACCGTGCCGGGCGTGCAGTCGACGTCGCCGATGCGCACCGATCCCCCGAGGACGAAGACGACGTGGTCGCTGCCGTGGCCGTGCGCTTCCAGCACCAAGCCGGGGTCGTACTCGGAGTACAGGGCCGTGGGTGCGCCGTCCGCAAGGACGAACTTCAGCCGGGCGGCCACCCGACGGTCCCCGTGCAGCTGGGCCCGTACCTCGTGCCAGGGCTCGTCGTCGACGTGGCGGAACTCGGGCCCGGTCACCAGAGCCGGTCCGTGTAGTCGTCCGTCCCCACGTTGGTACGGAGGAACGGGGCGGCGAAGGTCAGCCGTGCCACCCCGCTCCCGCCCACCCTCTCCCCGAAGTCCCGGAACGAGCGCCAGGCACCGGCCGGATCGGCGTCGACGAACACCAGCTGCACGAGCCGGTCGTCGCCCCCTCCGTCGGTCCCGAGCGCCATCGGCGACCGGGAGCGCTGTCCCGGGCTCGGATGCCTCGCCCACGAGGACCAGCTGCTGACCCCCTCCGACGCGAGCAGGCCCGGGACGGCCTCGGACTCGAGCCACCGGCGGTGCTCCTCGGCGCCGACCCCGTCCGCCGGCTCGGTCACGACGACACCGAGCCCGGCGAAGCGGTGGTCGAGCGCGAGCTCCAGTGGCACCGCGTCCTCCCCGGCATAGGCCACCGAGACCAGGTCGTAGATGCCCGTGTGGGCGTGCGTGCGCTCGTGGAAACCCCGACCGTGCTCGTACAGCCAGACCACCTGGTCGCCGGCCCACTTCAGGTGCTCGTCGACGTGGCCCTCGTGGATCCAGTAGGTCGACAGGTAGGAGCCGGCGTCGACCGGTTGGGCGAACGGGCTCTCGGCCGGGAACCGAAGGTCCTTCAGCGAGCGAGGCGCCACCCACCGACCGCCCGCGAACAGCCAGGGCCCGATCATGCACCCGGCGTAGAAGTGGTCCCGCTCGTACCATCGGTTGTAGGCGACCTCGCTGCCGCGGTGCGGGTCGACCATCGTGAACAGCATGCTCCCGACTCGGACCGGATACTCCTGCATGGGGCCCCTCCTCCCTGTGAAGTCCTGCGTAGTCCTCGTGACCCGATCGAGACGGGTCGTCCGCCGGCGGGCGGACGGCGACCCGGGCACCCCGGTCGAGATGGCGTCAGGCCCCGAACAGCGAGCGCTGGATGAACTCGGCAAGTCCCTGGGCCAGCTCCTCGACGCTGGCGATGAGCTGCCCGCGGAACAGGGCCCGGTTGGCACCCTCGACGACCGCGTAGATCGCCAGCGCGGCGATCTTGGGGTCGACGCCGCCCGCGCCCGTGGCACGGATGCGGTCGGCGATGACCGCGACGCTCCGGTTCATCTCGTGGAGCGAGTCGGCGCCCGCCGGGGTGTGCGGGTCGCTGTTGAACGCCTCGCTGATCGCCTGCAGCACGGCCCCGTGGGTCTGGAACCTGTCGCAGACCTCCGCGAGCCACTCGTGGAGCAGGGCCAGCCCGCGGGGTCCCGGCTCGAGCACCGGGACACCCCGGGTGGCCGGACCCAGGTCCCTCGAGACGTCGGCCATCGCCGCCGCCAGCAGGTCGTCCTTGTCGGCGAAGTAGAGGTAGACGGTCCCGTGGGCCGTGCCGGCGCGCCTCGCGATCCGGGCCATGCTGGCCCCGTGGTAGCCGTGCGAGCCGAACTCGGCGACCGCCGCGTCGAGCAGCTTGGCGATCGTGCGCCGCCCGTGGGCCCGGGTGGTCCGGCTGGCGACGGTGAGGCTCCAACGGCCGAACCCCTCCCCCTCCACCGCCTCGATGGGCTCCTCCACTGCGGACACCGTGCGCTCCGTCCTCTTCGCCGGCCCGTTCGCCGGCCCGCGCCGTACCCCGCTCCGGACCGGGAGCCTAACCAAGGCCGACTGTCGCGTCTATCGGCCGGCCGGCGCGGCACGGACCGCGTCGGCCTCCCCCACCGGACGCGTCGAGATCACCGCGGAGCGCGTCGGCCCTCCCCATGGAACGTGATCGTCAGGTTGTGTATGTTGCCCGGAGCACAGCGGAGGGGGCTCAGGTGCCGCAGAACGTCGGACCGATCGAGTGGACCGAGGATGCGCTCGCGTTGCGCCAGTTCGTGTACGAGCACTGGTGCCACCACGGCGTCGGACCCAACCTGCTCGACGTGCACCGGGCCACCGGGCTCGACCGCCGCCGCATCCTGCAGGCCTACAAGCAGCTGCAGCTCGGTATCATCTGCGTGGTCACCGAGGACACCCAGAACGCCAACCTGCTGAAGTTCCAGCCGTTCAGCAGCTTCCCGAGCCAGGTGAAGGCGTTCGTCGACGGGAAGTTCCACAGCTACGTCGGCTGCGCCATGGAGTCGATGGCCTTCAGCAAGATGCCTCCGTTCGCGGGCAGGGAGGTGCGGTTCGAGGGCTGGTGCGCCTGCTGCTTCGAGCCCATCTCCTTCACCTCGCGCGACGGGGGCGTCGCCAGCGCCCGGTCGCACCCGGACTTCCGCATCCACGTGAGCACCAGCCCGTGGGACTGGAACAACGTCGACATCGTCGCGATGTGCGACTCCATGAACTTCGTCGTCGACGCGGAGCACGCGGAGCGCTACGAGCGCCAGATCGCCCGCCGGGGGGTCCTGGTCACCCCCGAGCAGGGCGTCCGGTTCGTCTCGTCGGTGGCCGACAACCGGATGTGGGACTTCCACTGGCCGTCCGGGACGATGGCTCCGGGACCGATCATCGGCGGGCTGAAGGCCCTCGGGATCGACACGAGCCCGTGGGGGGAGCCATGAGCGGCGGCGCCCCGTCCCCACCCGCCTTCGGGATGCAGCTTCCGGTCCAGTCGCGCAGCAAGCTCTACCGCGAGCCGTGGGAGGACGGCGCCGGGCGCGACGATCTGGCCGAGGTCGCGCGGGCCGCCGACCGGGCGGGGCTCGCCTACATCGCGGTCTGCGACCACGTGGCCATCCCCCGCGACAGGGCCGAGAGCATGCAGACGGCCTGGTACGACACGGTCGCCACCCTCGGGTGGCTGGCTGCGCTCACCACGAACGTGCGCCTGCTCTCCCACGTGTTCGTCGTCGCCTACCGCCACCCCCTCGTCACCGCCAAGTCGTTCATGACCCTCGACCACCTGTCCGGCGGCCGGGTCATCCTCGGCGTGGGGGCGGGGCACGTGGAGGGCGAGTTCGATGCCCTCGGCGTCCCGTTCGACCGGCGGGGGAGGATCACCGACGACGCCATCGACGTGATCCGGGCGGCCCTCGACGACGAGTTCTGCGACGTCGACACGCCGACCTGGTCGGTGCACGGCGTCGGCCAGGCGCCGCGACCCGCCCAGGCCCGCCTTCCGATCTGGGTCGGCGGGTCCTCGCGCCCCGCGCTGCGCCGGGCGGCAGAACGGGGCGACGGCTGGCTGCCCCAGGGCCCGCCGGCGGAGGGGATGGCGTCGGCTGTCGCCTTCCTGCACGAGCGCCGCGCCGAGCTCGGCCGGACCCAACCCTTCGCGGTCGGGGGGTTCGCCATGCCGATGTACGTGGGCTCGCCGGGATGGGACGTCGGAGAGCACGCCGTCTCGGGCCCGCCAGACCTGCTGGCGGCGAGGATCCGCGAGTGGGCGTCGGTCGGGGCCACGCACCTGCAGGTCCGGTTCCGCAGCCGGAGCGCCGCCGAGCTGGTCGACCAGATCGACGCCTTCGGCGCCGAGGTCGTCCCGCTCACCCGCTGAACCGGCCGGGTGCGCCGGGCGGCGCTGGGGGGCGCGGCGCTACTTGACGATGGCCCCCCCGTCGACCGGCAGCTGCACGCCGGTGATGTAGCGGGCCTCGTCGGACACGAGCCAGAGCACCGCGGCGGTGACGTCCTTGGCCTCGACCCACGAGATGGGGAGCACGCTCACGGCCGACATCATGTTGGCGAGGTCCTCGCGCCCGGGGTTCTGGAGCTCGGGCATGAACAGGCGGTAGGTGCCCTCGTTCTGCAGCATCGGCGTGTCGGCGTTGGTCGGGTGCACGGTGTTGACCCGGATCCAGTGGGGTGCCAGCTCGTTGGCGAGCGACTGCATCAGGCCGACCACCCCGTGCTTGGCCGCCGAGTACGGCGCCGTGTGGGCGAACCCCCTGATCCCGGCGGTCGAGCTGGTGATGACGATGGAGCCGCCCTCGCCGCGCTCGATCATGTGGGGGATCACCGTCCGGACGGTGTTCCACACCCCGGTCAGGTTGATGTCCACCACGTCCTTCCACGTCTGCTCGGGGTACTCCCACGCCCGGTTGAGGCTCACCACACCGGCGTTGGCCAGGCAGATGTCGACGTGCCCGAAGAGCTCGATACCCTCGTCCACCACCGCCTGCAGCGACGCGTAGTCGCGGACGTCGGCCGGGCGGGCCAGGATCTTCCCGCCGGCCTGCTCCACCAGGCGCACGGTCTCGTCGAGGTCCTCGGCCGTCGCCAGTGGGTACAGCGTCGCGATGGAGTCGACGTCCTTGCAGATGTCGATGGCGACGATGTCGGCGCCCTCCTCGGCGAGGCGGACGGCGTGCGATCGGCCCTGCCCCCTCGCCGCTCCGGTGATGAACGCGACCTTCCCGTCGAGCTTGCCCATGATCTCCCCCATCTCGTGGACCCGGCCCCCGGTCGGGACGAGCCCGTCGGGTGCACTATACGGGCTCGTCCCCCGGGGAGGCCGGGCCGGTGGCGCTGGATCGGGTGGACCTGCGAAGGCCCTGCGTAAGATGCGGCCCATGCGGAGCACGGCGACCCCGGCCAAGCGGAGGAAGCCCCGCGGCGCGGCGCCGGCCCCCAGGTCGGGTCCGGACCTTCGCGCCCGGCTTCTGGCGGCGGGCCAGCAGGTCTTCGCCGAGCTCGGCTACGCAGGGACGAGGGTGGACGACATCATCGGGTCGGCCGGCACCTCCCGCGCGACCTTCTACCGGTACTTCAAGAGCAAGGACGCACTCTTCACCGAGCTGAGCCGGACCTGCTTCGTCGACATGCGGGTGACCACACGTGCCCTGGGCTCGCTCGCCCCGGGTGAAGGCGCACGTGCGCAGCTGATGGAGATCCTGCAGGCCTGGAGGGATCTCCTCGACCGCCACGGAGGGGTCATCCGTGCATGGTTCGAACGCGAGGCGGTGCCCGACTCGCCCATCTCGCGCGAGGCGACCAAGGCCTTCGACCGCCTCTTCGAGGAGCTGCTGACGCCGATCCACGCGGCCGACACCGGCTCGGCGGTGCATCCCGAGATGCAGGCCGTCCTCCTCTTCATCCTGATCGACCGCTCGTACTACTACCTGACCTCGCGACAGTCCCAGATCAACCCCGACCGGCTCGCCCCCACCCTGGCGACGATGATCGAGCGCTCCTACCTCGGGGCGGGCGCCCCGCCGCCGGGGCGGCGCCTGCGGATCGCCCAGCACTGAAGCTGGATCCGCCGCCGAAGTGTCCGTGAGGAGCTGACCGTCGGTCGACACCACGTAGGCGAGTGGCAGTGGGATGCCGGACGCAGCAGCTCCTCGGTCGCCCGATCGAGCTGGCGCCCTGCCGTCAGGCGTCGGACGGTTGTGTCGCAGCTCCCGTCCTTCCTGGTGGAAGGGCATTGTCCTCGGATGGTCGGGCGCTGCATTCCCTGCTCAGCCGTGCCCCTGCTGGATCTAGCCTGAGGTGGCGACCGGGCGCCCGTCATGTCATCGGGTTGCTCTACCTCGGGCAGACTCCCAGCCGACCGGTTGGGCAATCTCCGGTTCTCCGTGGAATACCCATCGACGATAGCCCTGTAGGACTGAGTCAATCGTTACCGATTCGGTCTGTCGACCGGCACTTCACGCTCGACTTCCGCCTCGCGGGATCGACCTCGACCCGAAGGCCACCTGAACAGTCAACCGCCCCTCTTCAGACCCTAGATTCCGAGCGCGTTCACATCTCCTTCTCATGTTGGGAACCTAAGCTCGTGGTCGTGAGAATCCTTGTCGCCGAGGACGACCCGGCCATGGCGGCGCTCCTCCGCCGCTCCTTGGAGGAGGAGGGCTACGTCATTGACCACGCCGGTGGTGGCGAGGAGGCGGTCTGGTACGCAACCGAGTGGGACTATGCCGCCGTCGTGCTCGACGTCATGCTTCCCGAGATCGATGGCTTCGAGGTGTGTCGGCGTCTTCGCAATGCTCAGCGATGGAGCCCCGTGCTCATGCTGACGGCGCTTGATGATGTCTCGAGCCGGATCCGGGGTCTGGACTCCGGTGCCGACGACTACCTGGTCAAGCCCTTCAGCTTGGCTGAGCTTGCCGCCCGGCTCCGCTCCCTCACCCGGCGCGCCGCAGGCGAGCGTCCGGTCGTGCTCCGTGTCGGAGACCTGGAACTCGACCCGGCAGCTCACCGCTCGACAAGAGGAGGATCTGAGCTCGACCTGACGCCTCGGGAGTTCGCGCTCTTGGAGCTGTTCCTGCGCAACCCCGGCGTCGTACTGACACGAGCGAGAATCCTCGAGCAGGTCTGGGATTTCGCCTTCGCGGGTGATTCCAATGTGATCGACCAGTACGTGGCGTACCTCCGCCGAAAGATCGATCGGCCATTCGGCCGCCACGACCTCCAAACGGTCCGAGGGGTGGGTTACCGATTACGATTCCCGGACGACCGGGAAGCTGCCAGGTCACCCGGTCCGATGAAGCGAACCAACACTTCCCCTGACGCACGGCCGCCGACGCACTGATGTCCATCCGGATGCGCCTGGCGCTTGTCGTCGGTGCGGCCAGTGTGGCGCTGTTCGCTGTTGGTGGCCTCATCGGGGTCTGGTTCTTCTCACGGGGGCTTGTTGCGTCTCTCGACGGGCGTCTCTCCCATAAGGCCCAGGTCATCGCCTCCACGCTTACGGTCGACAACCAGCATGGAATACCGCCGACCGCATTGAGCGCGTACCCGACCAACCTGGGGCGAATCGACAAGCGTCGCGGAGCCGCCGTGCTCGAAGTGTTCGGTCCTCATGGTATCGCAGCCGACTTCGGTGGAGCCGACGAGGGGCTGGTGTC
>JAKAZC010000134.1 GCA_021826655.1 Actinomycetes bacterium
GCTGACCGCGTGCGGGGGGTCGTCCTCGGCGGCCGGGACACTGATGCTCTACAACGGCCAGCACGTCCAGACGACCCAGGCGCTCGCGCAGGCCTTCCAGAAGCAGACCGGCATCGCCGTGCAGGTGCGCAACGGCGACGAGGACGTGCTCGCCGACCAGATCGTGACCGAGGGAGCCAATTCGCCGGCCGACATCTTCTTCACCGAGAACTCGCCACCCCTGCAGTACCTGCAGGGAATGGGGCTCCTGGCCCCGGTGGACCCGACGACGCTGGCGGCGACTCCCGCCAGGTTCAACTCGCCGCGTGGTGAATGGGTCGGGGTCTCGGCCAGGGTGAGCGTGATCGTGTACAACACCTCCCTCGTGAAGCCGAGCGACCTCCCGACCTCGGTGATGCAGCTCGCCGACCCGAAGTGGAAGGGCAAGCTGGCGATCGCGCCGGCCGAGACCGACTTTCAGCCGATCGTGACGTCGGTGGCGCGAACCTACGGGGACGCCGCGGCGCTCCGGTGGCTACAGGGCTTGAAGGCAAACGCCGGGAGCTCCCATCTCTACCCCGACAACGAGACGGTCACCGACGAGGTGAACCGGGGCAATGCGGCGATCGGGGTCATCGACCAGTACTACTGGTACCGCCAGCGCGCCCAGGTGGGTTCCGCCGGCACCCACTCGGCGATCGCCTACTTCGCGCCGCACGACGTCGGCTACGTGCTCGACGTCTCCGGCGCCGCGATCTTGAGGTCGAGCGACCACAAGGCCGAGGCCCAGAAGTTCCTGGCCTTCCTGACGAGCAGGACGGCACAGGAGATCATCGCTCGGGGTGACAGCTTCGAGTACCCGATCGCCTCGGGCGTGACCACGGCGCAGCCCGAGACGCCGTTCGCCCACTTGCAGCCGAACTCGATCTCCGTCGGCGACCTCGGCGACGGGTCCGAGGCGGTGAAGCTCCTGACCGAGGCCCAGCTGATCTGAAGCGGGCGGCCCCGGCTGGACCGGGGCGGGTCCGGCTGGCCCGGCCTGGCCGCCGCCCGTCCGAGCCGCAGGCCGAGGGCTGGGTCGGCCCGGTCGATCAGGTCTCGGACCAGACCTCGATCTCCCCGTCGTCGGGGACCGGGGCCTTCAGCCACCGCTCGGGGGTGTCCTCGATGAGCGCGGACATGCCGTCCCGTCCGAGGAAGCCGGGCTCGATCCGCGAAACGGTCAGCTCGGCTCCCGACCCGTGGCGCACCCGATCGCCGGGCTTGAGGCTCGAGATGGGGACCGTCTTCCAGTCTGCAGTCATGGCACCAGTCTGGCATCCACGGCACCGGTCGGCGCCAGTCGAGCTCGCGACGGGATCCCCCTCGCGCCGAGCACTACCAGGCGCCCTACGCCCCCTCCTCGGTCGACGCCCAGGCGATGGCGCCGCCGGCGAGGTTCTGGGCGGACCAACCGCCGCGGGTGAGGGCCTCGGTCGCGCTCGCCGAGCGGGCGCCCGAGCGGCACGCCACCACGATCGGTCGATCGGTGGGGAGCTCGTCGGATCTCGCGCCCAACTGGCCCAGCGGGATGTTCACCGAACCGGGGAAGGCCCACTCGGCCACCTCCTCGGGCTCGCGGACGTCGAGCAGGAAGATGTCCTCCCCCGCGCGGCGCCGGGCCCTGAATTCGTCGGGCCCGATCTCCGTGATGGCCATGTCTTCCTCCGTGTGCTCTCCGCGTGCTCTCCGCGTGCTCGCGTTGCCTCCAGTCTGCCGGGAGCGGGCGCCCTTCCGAGCGCGCCGCTCGCCTCGGGCGACCCTCCGCCAGCCGTGCACTCCGGGGTGGCGACCCCCCGCCACCCGTGCACTCCGGGGTGGCGACCCCCCGCCACCCGTGCAGGCCTCGGACAGCCGCCGCACGGCCCGGGGCGCCGGTACGCTGGGCGGGTGCCGATCACCCGGGACCTCCTTGCCGACGGCGAGGAGGTGCTGGTCGATCTCCGACCCCACTGGGTGTTCCTGTTCGGCCCGCTCCTCCTGACGCTGGTGGCGATCGCCGCGGCGATCGCCGTGGCGGTGGAATTCCCGAACGCACCCGTCGGGGTCGCGTGGGTGCTGTTCGTGATGGTGCTCGTCCCGGCCGTCTGGTTGGCGGGTCGGGTGATCAGGTGGGCCGGGATGAGCCTGATCGTGACCACGCAGCGAATGGTCCTGCGCCGGGGGCTGCTGGGCCGGGACCTCCTGCAGCTGCGGCTGCAGCGGATCACCGAGATCCACAGCACCCAGACCCCGATCGAGCGGCTCATCGGGGTCGGGCGCCTGGTCGTCGAGGTGGAAGGGGAGGGCCAGGCGATCGCCGTTGACGACGTGCGCCGGCCCAAGGCGCTGCAGCGGGTGATCAACAACCGGCTCGACGCGATGGGGCGTGTCGGGACGTGGGAGCCGGACCGGCGAGCGGTGCCCGGGTCGACGGCCTCCCGGGACCTCCCGGACTCGGTGGCGAGCGCCGCACGACCGGCCCCGACCGCCGACGTGCCGACGCCGCCGCACGGGACCGCTGCCGTGCGCTCCGCCCCGCGCCAGTGGTGGCCGGGTGACCGGCCGGAGCACCCGGCGGAACGCTCGCCCGACCGTGCCCAGGGGGGACCGCCCTCGGTCTCGGTCCCCGACCAGCTCATTCAGCTGGACGACCTGCGCCGGCGCGGGATCGTGACCCCGGCCGAATTCGAGGCGAAGAAGGCCGAGCTGCTCGGGCGGCTCTGATCGCCGCCTCGGCGGGCGCGAGTACCGTTGGAGCCGTGACGGCCCCCCGCTACCGCTGCACGGCCTGCGGCAACCTGACCCGGTTCGACGTGACGGCCACCAGGACCACCCGCTCGTTCCACCACTACTCGGTGGGTGGTGAGTTGGAGGTGGAGGAGGAGGTCGTCCTGAGCGAGACGGTCGACGAGGTCTCGTGCCGGTGGTGCGGCAACGGGAGGTCGGTGGAGGAGATCGCCACCGAGCCCGCAGGGGACAGGCCGACAGGGGACCGGCCCGCCGGTGACCGGACGGATACGGCCACGCACGTCCCGGGTCGGTGACCGAGCGGCGAACCGACCTGGCGGGTATGGATCTGGTCCCGATCCCCACCTACCGCGACGCCCCGGCCACGCCGGCCTCGGACCTGGCCGGCGTCGACCTGTCGGGCCGGGAGCTGAGCCTCGCCGTCACCGGGGTGGATCGCTGGACCCTCCTGCTCTTCCTCTCCGCCCGCTGCGACGGGTGCCACGAGGTGTGGCGGGTCCTGTCGGAGTCGTCGGGCCGTTGGCCCGGGGCCGACGGCGTGGTCCCGGTGGTCGTGACCCGGGGCCCCGGGTCCGAGCCGCCGGCGGGCCTGCGGCCGTTGGCGACCGACGGGGTCCCGCTCCTCATGTCGGACGCGGCGTACCGGGCCTACCGGGTGCACGGCCCCCCGTTCTTCGTGCTCGTCGACGGGATCCGCTCGCAGGTGGCGACCGAGGGGGTGGCGTGGGGCCCCGCGCAGATCGCCGACGACGTGCGCCGCGCCCGCGCGGGTGGCGGGGGACCCGCCGCCCCGGGGCTCCGGGCAGCTGGCGGGGAGCGCTGATCGGTGGAGAGCCGGTTGTTCGAGGTGGTCACCGGCGCGCGCAGGCTCACCGATCTGACCGACCACGTCACCGGGTTCTGCGCGGGCCGGGGCGACGGTCTCTGCCACGTCTTCGTCCCTCATGCCACGGCGGGCCTCGCCCTGATGGAGCTCGGTTCGGGATCGGACGAGGACCTCGACGCGCTGCTCGACCGGCTGCTTCCCCGCGACGATCGGTACCGGCACCGTCACGGTTCGCCCGGCCACGGGGCCGACCACCTGCTCCCGGTCCTGCTCGCCCCGTCGCTCGGCATCCCCGTCGGCGACGGGCGGCCGCTCCTCGGGACGTGGCAGTCCGTCGTGCTCGTCGATCCGAACGTCGACAACCCCCGCCGCCACGTCCGGCTCTCCTTCCTCGACTGAGCGTCCTGTGTCACACCCTTCCGCCAGGCTTGTGGGCGACGAAGAGAACAAGGACCCATCACCCGGAAGGGGAACCCCATGGCAGTGCCGACGCCCCCAGCCCCGCTCACCATCGACTGCGACCAGTGCACGATGCAGCACACCGACGCCTGCGACGGCTGCGTGGTCACCTTCCTGCTCGATCGTGACCCCGAGGACGCGGTCGTCATCGACGCCGACGAAGCCCGGGCGATGCGCCTGCTCGAGCGGGCCGGGCTCGTGCCGAGCCTCCTCTTCGAGGAGCGGGCCGGCTGACCGGGGTGCCCCGGACCGGGTGGGCCCGACGGCATGAGCCGCCACCTGCTCGTCACCAACGACTTCCCCCCGAAGGTCGGTGGGATCCAGTCCTACCTCTGGGAGCTCTGGCGGCGCCTCGACCCCTGCAGCTTCGGCGTCCTGACCGCCAGTTCCCACCCCGACCACGCGGCGTTCGACGCCGAGCAGGCCGCTGAGGGCATCCGCATCGAACGGACGCCGGGTCGCATCCTCTACTTTCCGACGCCGTCCGCGATCCGCCGGATCCGCCAGGCCGCCGAGGAGATCGGCGCTTCGTTGGTCGTGCTCGACCCGGTGCTTCCCCTCGGCCTCGTCGGACCCCGTCTCGGCCTTCCCTACGCGGTGGTGGTGCACGGCGCCGAGGCGGCCATCCCCGGGCGCCTCCCGTTCGCCCGATCGGCAATGGCCTCCGTGCTTCGTCATGCCTCGCTGGTGGTGTCGGCCGGCCCGTACCCGGCAGCCGAGGCGGAGCGCGCGGCCCGGGGCGCGCTCCCCCCGGTCGTCGACGTTCCCCCGGGCGTCGAGCCGTCCCAGTTCACCCCGTTCGACGAGCGCGGACGCGCGGCGGCGCGCCGCCGCCTCGGGCTCCCCCCCGACGGCCTGCTGGTGGTGAGCGTCAGCCGCCTGGTACCCCGGAAGGGCATGGACGTGCTGGTGCGGGCTGCGGGCCTCCTCGCCCCCTCGTTCCCCGACCTGACGGTGGCGATCGGCGGGAGCGGGCGGGACGCCGAGCGGCTCGCGGGGATCGTCGCCGACGAGGGCGCCCCGGTCCGGCTGCTCGGTCGCCTGTCAGAGGAGGACAAGGCGCAGCTGCTGGGCGCCGCCGATGTGTTCGTGCTGGCCTGCCGCAACCGGTGGTTCGGCCTCGAGCAGGAGGGCTTCGGCATCGTCTTCCTCGAGGCCGCCTCGGCCGGGGTCCCCCAGGTGGCCGGGTGGAGCGGCGGGGCGGGCGACGCGGTGGAGGACGGGGTGACCGGGCTGCTCGTGCGTCACCCCGAGCGCCCCGGCGACGTGGCCCTGGCCCTGCGACGCCTGCTCCTCGACCCCACCCTGCGACGGCGCATGGGCGAGGCGGGCCGTCGCCGGGTGCTGGCATCCTTCGACTACGACGGGCTCGCCCCTAGGCTGGCTCGGGCCCTGGCCGAAGTGGCAGGCTGACGGCACTCGGCGAGGCGCCTGGTTCCTCGCGTGAGCAGAGAAGCCCGTGATCGGGTCCGACAGGAGGGTGACGGTGGCGGATCAGGCCACGGAGCACATGAGGGTTGCGGCGTCCCCGGCGCGGTGCTTCGCGGTCGCCGCGGAGATCGAGCGCTACCCGGAGTGGGCCCAGGACATAAAGGAGGTCACCGTCCACGAGCGCGACGACGAGGGCCGGCCGTCCCTGGTCACCTTCCGGGCCGCCGCCTTCGGACGGAGCACCAGCTACACCCTGACCTACGACTACTCGGAGGCGCCGCGGATCTTCGCCTGGCGGCTCACCAAGGGTGACATCACGACCAAGCTCGACGGGAGCTACGTCTTCGACGGCACCGACGACGGCACCGAGGTCACCTACCACCTCGAGGTCGAGCTCCGGGTGCCGATCCCCGGCTTCATAAAGCTGCGGGCCCAGAGCCGCATCATGTCCACCGCGCTCCGTGACATGAAGGCGCGGGCCGAGTCCATCGGGTGAGCGCCGCGGATCCCCGCGGCGTTCCGGCGGCCGGGGGACCGGGCGAGATCGTGTTCGGGGTGGACGTCGGCGGGACCAAGGTGCTCGGGGTGGCCTTCCGGGACGGCCAGGTGGTGGCCGAGACCAGGGTACCGACCCCGGCGGCTCCGACCGGCGAGGACGTGGCCGAGGCGATCGTCGAGGTCGTGGTCGCCCTTGCCGGGATGGCACCCCGGGGCACCGGGGGCGTCCGGGGTGAGGACCCCGGAGGCCGCACCCCGGCGATCGGGGTGGGCCTGCCCGGCATGGTCGACCGGTCCGGAGTGCTGCGGTTCGCCCCGAACCTCCCCGGCGTCGGGGGGACGGACTTCGCCGGCCTGCTCGCCGCTCGGCTGGCCGCGCGGCTCCCGGCGGCCGGCCCGGCCCCGCCGGCGGCCCCGGCCGGGCGTGCGCCCGTGTTGGTCGTCCAGAACGACTGCAACCTCGCGATGTTCGCCGAGCAGCGGCTCGGTGCGGCGCGGCGCGTCGACGACGTGCTCATGGTGACGCTCGGGACCGGTATCGGGGGAGGGGCGGTCCTCGGGGGCCGGGTGCTCACCGGGTTCTCGGGCTTCGCGGCCGAGGTCGGCCACATGGTGGTCGACCCGGGCGGTCCGCCCTGCCCGTGCGGCCGACGCGGCTGCTGGGAGCGGTTGGCGTCGGGCGGTGCGCTGGGCGCCATGGCCCGCGAGGCGGCCCGGGCCGGCGGGCTGCGCCAGGTGGTCACCCTGGCCGGGGGAGATCCCTCGGGCGTCCGGGGTGAGCACGTGACCGACGCGGCCCAGCGCGGCGACGAGGGGGCCGTGTCGTTGATGGGGGAGCTCGGGTGGTGGGTGGCGCTCGGCCTGGCCAACCTCACCGCCGTGCTCGACCCGTCGCGGATCGTGATCGGCGGGGGACTGGTCCGGGCCGGCGAGACGCTCCTCGCTCCCACCCGGGACGCCTTTGCCCGGATGGTGGAGGGAGGGGCGGCCCGGCCGCCGGTCGAGATCGTGCAGGCCGGGCTCGGCGAGCGCGCCGGCGCGATCGGGGCCGCGCTGGCCGCAGCGGCCGGGGGGATCCCGGCGTGAGGACCGGGGTGATCCTCCCGAGCTTCCGCGACACCGCGGACGAGGCGCTGGCGGTCGCCGCGGCGGCCGAGGAGGCCGGTGTGGACGGGGTGTTCTGTTACGACCACCTCTGGCCGATGGGTCAACCCGAGCGCCCGGCGCTCGCGCCCTTCCCGCTCCTCGCGATGGTCGCCCGCCGGACCGAGCGCGTGCACGTCGGCACCCTGGTGGCCCGGATCGGGCTGGTGCCCGACCAGGTGCTCCTGGCCGAGTTCGGCGCGCTGTCGGTCCTCGCGCCCGGCAGGGTGATCGCCGGCCTC